>JAPLOT010000289.1 GCA_026400595.1 Alphaproteobacteria bacterium
GCACCAGCTGCTCGCCCTTCTTGGCATCGGGCACTGCCACCACAGCGGCCAGCTGATCCGGGAAGGCCGCCTGCACCTTCGATTCGACCGAGGACAGCGATACCATCTCGCCCGCGATCTTGGAGAAGCGCTTGGCCCGGCCAAGGATGGTGACGAACTCGCGGTCATCGACGCTGACGATATCGCCTGTGTCGTACCAGCCGTCCGGCGGCGCCTCGAGCACGCCGGGATTGTCGGCGCGCAGATAGCCCAGCATCACGTTGGGGCCCTTGACGAAGAGGCGTCCGCCTTCTGTGATGCCATCCACCGGTTCGAGGCGGTACTGGATCTGGTCGAGCAGACGTCCAACCGTTCCGGTCTTGAAGTGCATCGGCGTATTCACGGCAATGACCGGCGAACATTCCGTTGCGCCATAGCCTTCGAGGATACGCAGGCCGAATTTCTCCACCCAGATCTCGCGGGTCTCGGGTTTCACCCGCTCGGCGCCCGCCACCACCATGCGCAGGTTGAAGAAATCATAGGGATGGGCATTGCGGGCATAACCCATCAGGAAGGTATCGGTGCCGAACAGGATGGTTGCGTTGGTGTCGTAGCAAAGTTCCGGAACCACCTTGTAGTGCAGAGGCGAGGGATAAAAGAAGGTACGGACACCCGCCAGCACCGGAAGCAGGGAGCCGCCGGTCAGCCCGAAGGCGTGGAACATGGGCAGCGCATTGAAAACTATGTCCTGCGCCGTAAAGGCGATGCGCGCCGCGGCCTGGTAGCGGTTGGCGTTGAGGTTGCGATGCGACAGCACGACGCCCTTCGGCACGCCTTCCGAGCCCGACGTAAAGAGAATTGCCGCCGGCGTGCGGGCATCGCGCGTGGCGCCTGCCAGCCTCAAGGCGGTCTTCGCAAAGTGCCGGGCCCATAGTCCGTAGAGCTTGTCGCCCAGGGTCAGCGACTGGCGGAGATCTTCCAGATAGATGATCCTGCGCCCCTCGGAAACGATCTTCAGCGCCTCCTCCATCTCTGCCATCTCGATGAACCGCCGCGATGTCACGATGGTGGAGATCTGCGCTGCCGAGCAGGCCGCCGCCATGTTGATCGCACCCGTGGAGAAATTGAGCATCGCGGGCACGCGGCCATAGGCATAGAGGCCGAAGAGCGTCACCAGAGTTCCTGCGGCGTTGGGCAGAAGGACACCGACCTGGGGCTGCCCCTGCGACGCAGCGGCAATGCGGCGGCCGAGGATGAAGGATCCCATGATCAGCCGGTTATAGGTGACCGGCTGGCGCTGAATGTCCTCGATGATCTCGTGGTTTCCACCATGGGTGTGCCGCGCATCGATCAGCGCATCGAACAGCGGCTGGTCGATGTTGGAGGTGCGGAAGACCATGTCGGTCATCACGTCATAAAGGCGATCGGCCTGATGCTCGCGCAGTGCGGCCCCCTTGAGGCCTTCGGGCGGATCGAAGCGCACCGGCGGCAGAAAGGTGAGCGTGATCCTGGGAAACCAGCGCAGGCGCACCTTGCCGCGCAGGCGCGAGAAGGGCGAGAACTGCGCCCCGTCAATGCGCACCGGCAGGACGGCGGCATTTGCCATCTGGGCAATGGCACCAGGTCCTTCATAGACCTTCATCAGCGTGCCGGTGACGGTGATGCGACCTTCCGGGAAGATCACGATCTTGCGGCCCTTCTTGACCTCTTCCACAAGGGTCCGGATCGCCAGGGGATTGGTCGGATCGATCGGCACCATGTCGAAGAGGAAGTGCGCCGGCTTCACCCACCAGCGCTTCGACATGTTGGTGTTGATCGCAAATCCGCAGCGCTCCGGCAGATAGGCCGAGAGGATCGGTCCATCGAGGAACGACGTGTGGTTGGCGACGATCACCGCCTTGCGGCCCACGGCATTGAAGTTCTCGATGCCCTTCACCTCCACGCGGTAGAGCAGCTTGAAGAGCTGGCGGGCGATGCTGGCCACGAACTCCTGCGGCAGCAGGCGGCAAATCCACACGGCGACAAAGCCATTCGCGATGGCCAGGCAGAGGAACAGCCCGCGCGGCGTCATGATCTGCAGCAGCACCACCGAGATCAGCGTTGCCGCGATCATGAAGACCGCGTTGATCACATTGTTGGCGGCAATGACCCGCGCCCGCCGCGTCGGGTTGGAGCGCTGCTGCATGATGGCGTTGAGCGGCACGGCATAGATGCCGCCGAAGAAGGCCACCATGAACAGATCGAAACCGGTGCGCCACCCGGCCCAATGCGAAAAGAGCTCTCCGGCCGTGTTCATGGTGGTGCCGACAAAGAGTTCGTTGACGGTGCCGGAGGAGAAATAGAGGTCGACGAGGAAGACCGTCATCATGATGGCGGCGATCGGCGTGTAGCGCGCCGAAACCTGACCGCCCAGCAGCGTATTGGTGAGCATCGAACCGGCGCCGATGCCGATGGTGAAGGTGGCGATGAAGATGTTGGCCACATAGTCGTTGGACAGAAGGATGTCCTTCGTGAAAATGGGGAACTGCACCAGGATGGCGGTTCCGAGGAACCAGAACCACGAGGCGCCGAGCACCGACCAGAAGACGTCGATGCGTTCATGCGCATAGCCCAGCAGCTTCATGGTCTGGCGTGGCACGTTCCAGTCGAAGGCCAGGGTGGGTTGTCCCGGCGCCGGCGGCATGCGGAAGGCGGCGAAGAGCGCGATCAGCGCCAGGGCCACGATGGTGCCTGCCAGCACCAGCCGGCCGGTGTCGTGCAACACGAGGAAGCCGCCGAACATGGTGCCCAGCAGGATGGTGACGAAAGTGCCGAGCTCGATCAGCGCATTGCCGCCGATGAGATCCTGTCGCTTCAGGTACTGGGGCAGGATTCCGTACTTGATCGGACCGAAGAAGGCGGCGGTCGTGCCGGCGAGGAACAGCACCATCAGATGCATGAAGGGGTTCTCAAGCCACAGGCTGAGCGCTCCGAAGACCATGGCGGCCAGATCGAAGATCTTGATGCGACGCGCCAGCATGGCCTTGTCGAACTTGTCGGCCAGCTGTCCGGCGATGGCCGAGAACATGAAGTAGGGCAGCATGAACAGCGCCGTGCCGGCCTGCACGAAGAGCGTGGCGTTCCAGCCATGCCGCACCGCCAGGTCGAACGTGATCAGAATGGCGATGCCGTTGCGCAGGGCGTTGTCGTTGAAGGCGCTGATCGCCTGGGTGAGGAACAGCGGCAGGAAACTCCGGCTCTTCAGCAGGGCAAGTTGGTTGTCTTCGCTCATGAGCCTTGGAAACCTTGCAGAACGCCGAACCGCATGTCCGGCCCCGGCGTATAAACATTCGCAACCCCACAACCAAAAGGGATTACAATGCGCAGCTTCCGCAACCTCCTTGCCGCCGGCGCCATCGCCGTGTCCAGCCTCGTCGCCACCTCGCAGGCCTTTGCCGCCGATATCGTCGACACCGCTGTCGCCGCCGGCAGCTTCAAGACCCTGGTCGCCGCCGTCCAGGCCGCAGGCCTCGTCGACACCCTGAAGGGCGCTGGACCCTTCACCGTCTTCGCGCCCACCGATGAGGCCTTCGCCAAGCTCCCGGCCGGCACGGTCGAAGACCTGCTGAAGCCCGAGAACAAGGACAAGCTCGTGGCCATCCTGACCTATCATGTCGTCCCCGGCAAGGTCTTGGCCGCCGACGTTGCGGGCAAGGAAACCACGGCCAAGTCCGTCCAGGGCGGCGAGCTCAAGATCAACGGCACCAACGGCGTGACCGTGAACGGCGCCAAGGTGGTTCAGGCTGACATCGTGGCCGACAATGGGGTAATCCACGTAATCGACGCGGTTATCCTGCCGCCGCAGTAAGCTAGATGGCAGCTCCTCCGCTGCCCGAGGGGCTGGCGCCCTCCCCCGGATCTCCGGCCCCTCAATCCTTCGAAAGCAGGCGAGCGATCATGTCACGCGTAGCGGCATGGTCGCCGCTTGTGTGTTCTGCGCCGGCTGCAGACAGGCGATCTCTCCGCGCCGCATCCACCGCAAAGCCGATGAAGTGGACACCATTTTCAAGCCCGGCCACGACATCGTTGAGATTGTCGCCAATATAGACAATGCGTGACCTTGGAAGCCCGGTGGCAGCGATCGCCCGCGCGACCGTCTCGCGCTTGTGGCCGCCGCCTTCCGCGACGAAGGCATAGCCCGCGACCCAGGGCCACAGACAGGCATGGACGAGGCGGAGGCGCGCCGCGGCCAGCAGATTGGCAGTTGCAATACCAATGGCATGGTGGTCGTACAGCGATTGCAGAAGCGCGCGGGCGCCAGGGATCTCGACCGGGCTGAAGTGCCGCGCGCGAAGCCCTTCTGCCATGACCTCCAGATAGTCGGCAATCACGCCGTCGCGGTCCGAGGGCGGCAGGCCGTTGGTCGCGAGGATTTCGGCAATGATGTCTTCGTCGTTGCGGGTGCGGTAGCTGTCCCAGTCGCGCGACAGGCCTTTGAGCCCGTACCGCCGCGCAAAGGGAGCGAAGAACGCCTCCTCCTCCGACGTCGTCAGATCGAAGAGAACGCCATCGACGTCGAAGATGACGGCACTATCCATTCACCATCCGCGGCGTCATCTCGATCAGCGTCGGGCCTTCCGCGGCGAGCGCTGTCCGGATCGCCGCCGACAGCGCCGCGAGGCTGTCGGGCTTCGCCGCCTGGCAGCCATAGGACCGGGCCAGCATCTGGAAGTCCGGATTCTTCAGCGTGACGGCATTGGGCTGGATGCCCTTGTTCACCATGTCGTCGCGGATCTGGCCCAGCGCATCGTTGTTCCACATGAGGATCACCAGCGGCAGCTTGTGTTCTGCCGCGGTGCCAAGCTCGTTGATTGTGTACTGCAGGCCGTAGTCGCCGATCATCACCGCCACCGGCCGCGCACCGACGCCGAACTTGGCGCCGATGCCGGCGGGCAGCGCGAAGCCCAGCGTGCCGAAACCCACCGGATGCAGCCAGGTCCGCGGCTGCGAGACGGGAAAGACCTCGTTGGCGGCATAGGCGATCTGGGTCATGTCGGAACAGATCACGGTCTCCGGCGGCAGCGCTTCGCGTATCGTCTGCAAAACCCTGGTCAGCATGCGGCGCAGCGCATCGGCCTCGCCCTCGGGCAGCTCCACCGCGGCAGGCCCCTTGCGCGGCCTCACGCCCAGCGCGATGGCCTCAAGCGCCAGTTTCGCATCGCCAAGAATTGCCACCTCCGCCGTATGTGGCCGGGCGATTGCATCAGTGTCGATGTCGATGCGGATCAGGTCGTGATCGATCACCACGTTGTCGTTCCAGAAATCCGTCTCCGAAAGTTCCGACCCGGCGCAGAGAATTGCATCCGCCTTCTCCAGCAGTTCCCAGCACTCCGGACGTCCCATGCGGTAGCCGAGACAGAGCGGATGATCCGCGGGCACCGCACCCTTCCCTGCAGTCGTCGTGACGATCGGCGCCTTGAGCGTCTCCGCAATGGCCAGCGCGGCAGCGCCGGCGTGAAGCGCTCCGCCGCCCAGCAGGATCACCGGCCGCTTCGCGCCGTTGAGCTTGGCGATGGCCCTTTCAATTGCCGCGGCCGGCGGCGGCGCGATTTCCGGCAGGCCGCGCGCCACCCATCCGTCGCCGGCCGGTTCCTTCAGCAGGTCGAGCGGGATTTCGATATAGGCCGGGCGCGGCCGCTGGCTGGCAAAATTCGCGAAGGCGCGGGCTACCGCATCGCGCACGTCCTTGGGCGTATAGGCTCGCATGTGCAGGCTGGTCACCGAAGCCGCAGCTGCGCGCTGGTCGATCATCTCATGCAGGCGCCCGCGCCCCTGGGCCGCGTCGGTGACGTCGAGAGCCGACGAGATCACCAGCACGTTGCTGGAATCCGACCAGGCTTGGCCAAGCGGTGTCAAAATGTTGAGCAGCCCCGGCCCGGTGATGGTGAAGCATACGCCCGGCTTGCCGGTCGCCCGCGCATAGCCATCGGCCATGAATCCCGCACCCTGCTCGTGGCGCACGAGAACGTGCCGGATGCCGGAGCGCGGCAGGGCCCTGTACATCTCCACATTGTGTACGCCGGGAATGCCGAAGATGGTGTCCACGCCATAGGCTTCGAGCAAGCCGACGAGGGCCTCGCCGGTTGAGAGTTCCGCACGCTTCGACATGTCAGGCCGCCTTTGTTCCGGTATCCACGGGGTTCACCGCGTGACATGCCACAAGGCTTCCGTCATGCGCAAGCAAGGCCGGATTGACGTGCCTGCAGGTGTCGAAGGCCAGCGGGCAGCGCGGGTGGAAGGTGCAGCCGCCCGGCGGATTGAGCGGAGAGGGCAGTTCGCCCTTCAGGATGATGCGGTCGCGCTTGCGGGTGGGATCGGGCTGCGGCGTGGCCGAGAGCAGCGCCTGGGTATAGGGATGCTGCGGCGTCCGGAAGATCACGTCGCGCGGCCCCTGTTCCACGGCGCGGCCCAGATACATCACCATCACCTCGTCGGCGATGTGCCGCACCACCGACAGGTCGTGGCTGATGAAGAGATAGGCGAGATTGTGCTTCTCCTGGATGTCGGCCAGCAGGTTCAGCACCTGCGCCTGAATCGAGACGTCGAGCGCCGAGACCGGCTCGTCCAGCACCAGCACGGCCGGGTCCAGCATGAGCGCCCGGGCGATCGCAATGCGCTGGCGCTGCCCGCCCGAGAACATGTGCGGGTAGCGGTCGTAGTGCTCGGGGCGCAGGCCCACGCTGGCCATCATGGCGCGCGCGCGTTCGCTGCGCTCGGCCGCCGGCATTCTCGTGTTCACCAGCAGCGGCTCTTCCAATGCATGGCCGATCTTCTGTCGCGGATTGAGCGAGCCATAGGGATTCTGGAAGACGATCTGTACCTTGGGTCGCAGCGACCGCATCTGTTCCGCGGTTGCGCCGACGATTTCCTGCCCGTCGATGTTGAGCGAACCTTCCGTCGGCGGCTCGATCATGGTGACGAGGCGCGCCAAGGTGGACTTGCCGCAGCCGGATTCGCCCACAACCGCGAGAGTCTTGCCGCGCTCCAGCGTGAAGGAGGCGCCATCCAGCGCCTTGAGGGTCGCAGGTTCCGAGAATGCCCCGCGGGAGACGCTGTAGTAGCGCTTCAGTCCGCGGGCGGTCAGCACCGTGCTCATGCCGCCTTCTCCTTGCCGGGATGGCCCTGCGGCACGCCCTTGACCAGCGGATAGTGGCACAGCGTCCCGTCGATGCGCCGCGGTGCCGTGCTGTGGCAGAGCTCCGTGGCATAGCTGCAGCGCGGCGCGAAGAGACAGCCCCTGGGCCGGTCGAAGAGGCCCGGCACCACGCCGGGAATGGAGGGCAGACGCCGCGCCTTGGCGCGCTCGGGCAGCGCCGAGAGCAGCGCCGCGGTGTAGGGATGATGCGGATCGGCGAAAAGGCCCTTCACCGGCTGCTCCTCCACCTTCTGCCCGGCATATTGCACGCTGACGCGCTCGGCCGTCTCGGCCACCACGCCCATGGAGTGGGTGATGAGCACGAGGCCCATGCCGGTGTCTTTCTGCAGCTTCACCAGAAGCTCGAGGATCTGTGCCTGGATCGTGACATCCAGCGCAGTGGTCGGCTCGTCGGCGATCAGCAACTTGGGACTGCAGGCAATGGCCATGGCGATCATCACGCGCTGGTTCATGCCGCCCGAGAGCTGATGCGGGAAGGACGAGAGCCGCTGCTCCGGCGCCGAAATGCCGACGAAGTCGAGCAGCTCCACGGCCCGGCGACGCCGCGCCGCCTTGTCCAGGTCGAGATGCGTCTTGAGCGCCTCGGTGATCTGGTAACCCACCGTAAAGCACGGGTTGAGACTCGTCATGGGCTCCTGGAAGATCATGGCGATGTCCTTGCCGATGATCCTGCGCCGGTCATTGGCCGACATGTTCAGCAGGTCATGGCCCTCGAAGGCCATGCGGTCGGCAGTGACTTTGGCGGTCCAGGGCAGCAGCCCCATGACCGCCAGCATCGACACCGACTTGCCGGATCCGGATTCACCCACGATGGCCAGCACCTCGCCCGCGTCGATGGTGAGCGATACACCGTCCACCGCGCGGAACAGGCCAGAGCCGGTCTTGAACTCGACGGTGAGGTTCTCGATCTCGAGCATCGCCATGGCTCAGCTCCTCCGCAGGCGCGGATCGAGCGCATCCCGCAACCCGTCGCCCATCAGGTTGATCGACAGCACGGTGGTCAGGATGGCAAGGCCCGGCGCCGCCATCACCCAGGGCGCCTGCAGCATGAGGTCGCGCGAGTCGGCCAGCATGGCGCCCCATTCCGGCGTCGGCGGCTGGGCGCCGAGACCGAGGAAGCCGAGGCCCGCTGCCTCGAGAATGGCATCCGACATGCCGAGCGCTGCCTGCACGATGAGCGGTGCGAGGCAATTGGGCAGCACCGTCACGGTCATCAGCCGGAACTTGCGCACGCCCGACACCTTGGCGGCCGTTACATAGTCCTTGGTCAGTTCGGTAAGCGCCGAGGCCCGCACCAGGCGCACGTAGCGCGGCAGGCCGACGATGGTGACGGCGATGATCGTGTTGGTAAGATTGGGGCCGATGATGGCGACGATGAGGATGGCCAGCACCAGCGACGGGATAGCCATGATCAAGTCCATGATGCGGATGATAATGACGTCCACGATGCCGCCGAAGAAGGCAGATGTCAGGCCAAGTGCAATTCCCACCGCCATCGAGACGACCATGAC
>JAPLOT010000169.1 GCA_026400595.1 Alphaproteobacteria bacterium
GCCGCCGCGAGAAGCAGATGGCCTACAACGCGGCCCATGGCATCACGCCCACCTCGATCAAGCGCAACATCGCCGATATCCTGAAGAGCGTCTACGAACAGGACCACGTGCGCGCCGACGCAGGCCTCGCCGAGGACGGCGCGCCGCTGGTGGGCCACAATCTGGAAAAGGTCCTGGCCGACATGGAAAAGCGCATGCGCGAAGCCGCCGCCAACCTGGAATTCGAGGAGGCCGCACGGCTGCGCGACGAGTTCAAGCGCCTGCGCGCGGTGGAACTGGCCGTGAAGGACGATCCCATGGCCACGCAAAGCGCCATCGAGGACGCAAGCGCGAGCTGGCCGAAGCCCAAGGGCCGCGCTGCCGGATCGAAAGGCGGCAAGCCGGGGACAAGGACGTGGCGGGGGAAGGGGCGGTAAAGACCGCGGTCCCGCAGCCCGGTCCGGTCTAAATCACCTTCGTCCTGATGGTCTCGAGTTTCTTTCCCACATCCCGCTTCTGCATTCGCAGATCATCGTCCAATTGCAGGTGCAGGAAAAATCCATCGCATACAACGCAAGAAGTTACACGCTATCCTCTTCCGCGCTTCGGGCACTTTCCCCCGTCACAGCCGCAAGAAGGCAAACCGCCGAAGCTGCGGACCTTGGTCCCGCAATCGGCCATTGTGGTATCCGAGGAAGCCCGATACAGTTTATGCCAGCACAATCATTCGGGAGTTTATGGATATGCGGAAGACGATGTTTGCGGCGGGTGCAGCGCTGATGATCATGGCGATGCCCGCGGCGGCCGAACTGGCCAAGGGCGGTGCGATCACGGCTGCCATCTCCGGCAACACGGTGCAGGGCAACATGGACTCCACCGGTCCCTATGCCGAGCATTACGGCGCAGACGGCGTGGTTCATGGCAAGGACTACAAGGCCAAGTGGTCGGTCGAAGGCGACACCATGTGTTGGGTCTACGACGGCACGCCGAAGGATTGCTGGAGCGTAGAGATCGCAGGCGATCAGGTAAGATGGTTGAAGGACGGCAAGTCTCTGGGCACAGGAACGATTCTGCCCGGCAATCCCAACAACTTCTGAGGCTGCGAGCCGGACCTTCGGGGGCGTTGATCACCGCGCGCGTGTGACGGCTATCGAAGCCGGGCGCTGCCCTTCACACCGTGCCTCATTCCGTGCATCCTGCATCGCCATGATAGACAACGCCTTCTTGAACGGCGCCGCCTACATCAAAGGCCGCTACATGCCTTTCGCGGAGGCGACGATCCCCGTCACCGACTGGGGCTTCACGCGCTCCGACGTGGTCTATGACGTTGTGCATGTCTGGCAGCACCGCTTCTTCCGCCTCGAGGATCATCTCGACCGCTTCGCCGCCTCCATGGCACGGCGGCAGCTTGCGATCGCGGAGGACCGTGGCGGCATCGCCGATGTACTTCATCGCTGCGTGGCGCTGTCGGGGCTGGCGGATGCCTTCGTCGCCATGGTGGCCACGCGGGGCAAGCCGCGCATCTATGGCTCGCGCCGCCCGGCCGACTGCGAGAACTATCTCATCGCCTATGCCATTCCCTTCGTGCAGGTGCTGGCGCCCGAGGTGCAGGCGCGCGGCGCCCATCTGTGGATCGCCTCCACCCCGCGCGTGCCCGATTCCTCGGTCGATCCCGCGGTCAAGAACTACCAGTGGTCCGACATGACCGCGGGCCTACTCGAAGGCCATGACGCGGGCTTCGACACCGCGCTCAACTGCGATGCGGAGGGCTTCGTCACCGAGGGCCCCGGCTTCAATGTCTTCGTGGTGAAGGACGGCCGGCTGAAGACGCCCGACCGCGGCAGCCTCGGCGGCATCACGCGCCGAACGGTCCTGGAGATCTGCGCGCATCTGGGGATGCCCTCCGCCATCGCGCCCATCGCCCGCGAGGATCTGGAAGAGGCCGACGAGGTCTTCATCACCTCCACCGCCGGCGGCATCATGCCCGTGTCGCGTGTCATGACCCGCATCCTCGGCAATGACCGGCCGGGTCCCGTCTTCGAGACGGTGAGGGACACCTACTGGGCCTGGCATGCCGACCCGCGCTACGCCACGCCGGTGCGCGCGCTGGAAGACGTCATCTGAACCGTCCTCCCGGCCTTCGACGGGGGTGATGACGGCAGAGCGCATCCCCGCCTCGCCGCTGACGCAATCCTGTGGCGGCATGGCTGCGTAGACCGGTCTCAACACGGGAGGTTTCCATGCGCCGCCGATCCTTCGCCGTCCTGCTTGCCCTGCCGCTGCTTGCGCTGCCCGCCGCCGCGCATCACGGCTGGGGCTCCTATGACGCGACGAAGCCCATGACCATCACCGCCCCCATTGCCGAAGTCATGATCGGCAATCCGCATGGCGATATCACGCTGACGCATGAGGGCGAGATGTGGCACGTCACGCGGGCGCCGCCGTCGCGGATGAATGCGCGCGGCGCCACGGCCAAGATCGTGACGCAGGGCGTCACGATCACCGCCCATGGCTATCCCCGGCGGGACGGCACGAAGGAGATTCGTGCCGAGTGGATCGAGATCGGCGGCACCCGCTACCAGCTGCGCTGAGCGGCGGCAGGGCACGGCATGGAACCGGTCTGGCAGGCGCTGCAGGAGTCGGGCTTCGGCGCCCATGTGCGTAATTCGGT
>JAPLOT010000451.1 GCA_026400595.1 Alphaproteobacteria bacterium
GTTTCTGGTTCCCCGATGGAATTGCTCGATGCCCGGTATGGCTGCTCCGCTCCACGCATCTGACCGATCACTGAACTTCGCTCACACCACGCATCACTCCACATGAGGTATTTCGCCAGGAACATCCGAACGGGGGCCGCGCTGACGGTTGACCGCGGGCTCATGGTGGCGGCGTTCCTCGTTCTGGCGACTGGCACGGGTCAGACCCGTGAAGTCGCCGGACCGAGGGACGATTCCGCTGCCATGTCAGCACCGGGAGCGATTGGCGTCTCGCGGTGGCCGCAGCCCGGCCCCCGTCCGGAATCCTTGCTGCCTCATGCAGTGCAGCCGATCGAGATCCGCGGCCCGCAGGGGATGCAGATCTCGATCGAGACCGCGGAGGGCTGGTCCCCGCGGATGCGGACGGACACATCCGGGAGCGCGAAGCCGACGCTGCCGGGCACGCGCGCGCCGTCATAGGGATTGGAGGTGATCATGCCGGTTTCGGTCATGCCGTAACGCTCGAGGATGGCCTGGCCCGTGCGGGCGCTGAAGGCGTGATGCGTGTCGGTGAGCAGGGGCGCGGAACCCGAGATGAAAAGCCGCATGTTGCGCGTGGCCTCTCGGGAGAGGGCGGGCGTGGCGAGCAGCCGCGTGTAGAAGGTCGGCACTCCCATCATGAGGGTTGCCCGCGGCATGGCGTCGATCATCGCGGCGGCATCGAAGCGGTCGAACCAGATGATCTCCGCTCCGGCGAGGAAGCAGGTGTTGAGTGCCACATAAAGTCCGTGGACATGAAACACCGGCAGCGCATGCAGAAGGACGTCGGCATCGCTCATCTGCCAGAGCTTCACCAGGGTCGATGCATTCGCCGCAAGGTTGCCATGGGTGATCATGGCGCCCTTCGACCGCCCGGTGGTGCCGGAGGTGTAGAGCAGCCCTGCCAGATCCTCGGCCGAGCGGTCCGCCGTATCGTGGCGCTCGTCCATCTGGCCCGCCAGCGCGGCCAGCGATCCCTCGCCCCTGCCGTCGAGATTGACCACCGCGAAGACCTTGTGTGCGTCGGCGATGGCGCGGAGCCGCTGCTGCCGAGCCGGATCGCAGACGATCAGCTTGGGCTCGGCATCGCCGACGAAATAGTCCACCTCGGCTTCGGTATAGGCGGTGTTGAGCGGCTGGTAGACGGCTCCGGCCTTCATCACGGCGAGATAGAGCAAAACGCCAGCGACCGACTTCTCGACCTGCACCGTCACGCGGTCGCCGGGCTCGACGCCGAGGACGCCAAGCGCATTGGCGTAGCGGCTCACTGCCGCCGACATCTCGGCATAGGTCATCATGCTCTGGCCGTCGGCCGGGCGGATGGCGACACGCGCACCCTGCTGGGCGAAGCCCTCTTCGAAGAGGTGGTAGAGATTGCCGTTTGCCACGATGAATTATGCCCCGCCTTCCGCTTTCGTCATCTGTTTGTCATCGGGCGCGTGCCATGAAGGTGGCGCGGGTGTCCCAACTTGCCCGCCAGCCCCAACTGAAAGCCATGCCGGGGCGCTGTCGGTTCCTTAGCCCCCCTTCCCGCCGCAGCGCCGGCATGGCGCCCCTTTTTTCAGCCAAGGAACGCCTTCATGCGCGCCAGGGCCTCGCGCAATTCGGCTTCGCTTGCGGCATAGGATATCCGCACGAAGCCCGCGCCATTGGCGCCGAAGCTCTCGCCCAGAAGTAAGGCCACATGCGCCTTCTCCAGCAGCTCGCGCGAAAGGTCGCGCGATGACCAGCCGGTGCCGGTGATGTTCGGAAAGGCGTAGAAGGCGCCGCCCGGCACACGGCAGCGCACCCCCTTGATGTCGTTCAGCCCGGCCACCACCAGGTCGCGCCGCTTCTGGAAGCTCTTGCGGAAACCTTCGATCTCGTCCATCGGCCCGGTGATGGCGGCGAGCCCCGCCATCTGGGTGGCGACACTGGTGCAGGAATGATCGACTGTGATCAGCTTCTTCACATAGTCCACCAGGTGCCGTGGCCAGATGCCGAATCCCAGTCGCCATCCCGTCATCGCGAAGGTCTTGGACCAGCCGTCGAGAATGATGGTGCGGTCACGAAGCTCCGGAAAGCCGAGGAAGCTGGTGAAGTCCACCCCGTCATAGACCTGGTGGCTGTAGATCTCGTCCGAGAGGATGGCGACTTGCGGATGCTTGAGCAGTCCTTCGGCCAGCCGCGTGATCTCCTGGCGCGAGACCACGCCGCCGGTCGGATTGGCGGGCGAGTTGATGATGATGAGGCGGGTGGCTGGCGTGATCAGCGAGAGCACTTCCTCGGCATCGAATCCGAAGTCCTTTTCCTCGCGGATGGGATAGGCCACGGGCGTGGCACCGCTCGACCGGGCCGCATCGCGGTAGGGTGGAAAGCCCGGATCGGGATAGAGGATCTCGGCGCCCGGCCCGCCGAAGATCTGGCAGGCGAAATAGAAAGTCACCTTGCCGCCGGGCACGATCACCACCTCGTCGCCGGTCACCGGCACCTTGAAGCGGTTGCCGACATATTGCGCCACCGCATCGCGAAGGATGGGCAGGCCCTGCGGCGAGCTATAGCCATGCGGGCCATCGCGCACCGCCTTCTCGGCCGCTTCGAGAATGTGTTTCGGCGGCTTGAAGTCGGGCTGGCCGATTCCGAGGTTGATGACCGGCAGGCCCTTGGCCCTGAGCGCATTGGCGCGGTCCAGCACCGTGAAGGCGGTCTCT
>JAPLOT010000541.1 GCA_026400595.1 Alphaproteobacteria bacterium
GCGGACGCGCGACCCGGAAGCGACGCGCGCGCGCATTCTTGCGGGGGCGAAGGCCGAGTTCGCGCGCAAGGGCCTGGGCGGCGCCCGTGTCGACGACATTGCCGCGCGGGCCAAGGCCAACAAGCGCATGCTCTATCACTATTTCGGCAACAAGGAAGACCTGTTCCGCATCACGCTCGAGGATGCCTATGCCGATTTCAGGGCGGCGGAAGCCCGGCTGGAGATCGAGAAGGATGATCCGATCACGGCCATCAAACGCCTCGTCAGTTTTACCTGGAAATACTATCTCGATAATCCGGAGTTCATCACGCTGGTCAACAGCGAGAATCTCCACAAGGCCCGCCACATCAGGACTTCGAAGCGCATGCGCGAGATGAGCCGTCCCTTCGTCGGCCGCATGCGCGATCTCCTGGCGCGCGGTGCCGCGGCAGGGCTGTTCCGCACCGACCTCGACCCGGTCCAGGTCAACATCACAATCGCCGCGACGGGCTACTACTACCTCACCAACCGCTTCACCGGATCGATCATCTTCGAACGCGACCTCATGAGCGAGCCCGCACTGGCGCAGCGCGTCGACTTCAACACCAGGACCATTCTCAGGATGGTTTGCACGCCGGCGACGCTCGCCAGAATCGAGGCTACCGCATGACAGGATCCGCACTCGTCACGGGTGCCCGCCGGGGCATTGGCAAGGCCATCGCGCTGGCTCTCGCAGATGCGGGTTTTGATGTGGCCGTGGCCGACATCGCCGCGTCGAACGAGCTGGAGGCCGTGGCAGACGCCATTCGCGGCAAGGGCCGCAAGGCCGCGGCGATCGCCGGTGACATCGCCGCGATCGAGACGCACGCAGGCATGCTGGATTCGGCCGAACAGGCCCTGGGCCCGCTCACCACGCTGGTCAACAATGCCGGCGTCTCGGTGCTCAGCCGCGGCGATCTTCTCGATGTCACGCCCGAAAGCTATGACCGCTGCGACAGGGTCAATGCGCGCGGCACCTTCTTCCTGACCCAGGCCTTCGCCCGGCGGCTGCTTGGCAGGGCCGACGACACGCACCGCAGCATCATCGTGATCTCCTCGGCCAATGCCATCGCGCCGTCGATCGCCCGCGGCGAATACTGCATCTCCAAGGCCGGCGCCTCGATGATCTCCAAGCTCTTCGCCGCGCGCCTCTCCGATGACGGCATCGGCGTCTACGAGATCCAGCCGGGCTTCATCGAGACCGACATGACCGCACCGTCGAAGGCGAAGTACGACAAGCTGATCGCCGACGGGCTCACGGTCATCCGGCGCTTCGGCAGGCCCGAGGAGGTGGCGCGCATTGCCGTCACCCTGGCTGCGGGCCTGCTCCCCTATACCAGCGGACAGATCATCCAGGCCGATGGCGGCCTGCTCAGCGTGAGATACTAGCCGTGCACATCACCCTTCCCGATTCGAGAGGTACGCTCGAGACCTACGCGCTGCGGGGCGAAGTTCTTCCCGTGACGGTTCCGGAAGTGCCGTTCAACCGGGTCGCCTTCGCCGCCGCGCATGTGGTGGCGGATCCCTTCGGCAATGCCGATCCGTCGGGGCCGCCGTCCATTGACTGGGGCGCGACCCTGGCCTATCGCCGCCATCTCCTCGATCTCGGCTTCGGCATCGCCGAGGCCATGGACACATCGCAGCGCGGCATGGGGCTGGACTGGCCCAATGCGCTCGAACTCATCGACCGCTCGCTCAGGGACGCCGGCCCGCGCGCAGGCATGATCTACTCCGGCTGCGGCACCGATCACCTCGCTCCGTCCGCGGCCACCAGCCTCGATGACGTGGTCCGCGCCTATCTCGAACAGCTCCATGCCATCCAGAAGCTGGGCGGCCGCATCATCCTCATGGCCAGCCGCGCGCTCGTCCGCGCCGCCCGGTCGCCCGAGGACTATGTCAGGGTCTATGAGCGGGTGCTGGCCGAGGCAGACCATCCGGTCATCCTGCACTGGCTGGTCGACATGTTCGACCCCGCCCTGAAAGGCTACTGGGGCAGCGACGGCTTCGAACCCGCGATGGAAACCTGCCTCTCGGCGATCGCGGCCAGTGTGGCCAAGGTCGATGGCATCAAGATCTCGTTGCTGGATGACCAGAAGGAGATCGTGATGCGGCGCCGGCTTCCGGCACAGGTGAAGATGTACACGGGCGACGACTTCAACTACCCCTCGCTGATCGCCGGAGACGGCGAGGGATTCTCGCATGCGCTGCTCGGCATCTTCGATGCCATTGCGCCGGCCGCCTCGGCCGCCCTCGCCGCCCTGGCGCAGGGCGACCGTGCCCGCTACGACATGCTGATGAGCCCGACCGTGCCGCTGTCGCGCCTCATCTTCCGCTCCCCCACGCAGTTCTACAAGACGGGCATCGTCTTCCTGGCCTGGCTCAACGGCCATCAAGATCACTTCATCATGGTCAACGGCGCGCAGGCCATGCGGCCCCTGCCCTATTTCACGGGCATCTTCCGGCTGGCGGATCAGGCGGGCCTTCTGCGCGACCCCGAACTTGCGGTGAAGCGCATGAAACAGTTCCTTGCGGTGTACGGCGTCTGATGCGCGACCTCTCCCGCGACTTTGGTGCCTGCGCGATCAACACCGCGACTCTCGGATTCCAGGCGCCCATCTCCGCGGTGATCGATGCCGTTGCCCGGGCCGGCTTCGGCGGCATTGCCCCCTGGCGCCGCGAGATCGAGGGCCAGGATGTATCAGCCGTCGCGCGGCAGATCCGCGAGGCCGGACTCACCGTGCCGGGATACTGCCGGAGCACCTATATCCCGGCTGCGGATCGCAGCGACTTCCGCCAGAACATCGAGTCCAATCGCCGCGCCATTTCCACGGCGGCCGAGCTTGGGTCCCAAAGCTTCGTCATGGTGGTGGGCAGCCTGCCACAGGGCTCGAAGGATATTGCCGCGGCCCGGGCCCAGGTCCGTGAGGCCTGTGCCTTGCTGCTTGAGCACGGCCGGGCGTCGGGCGTCCGCATCGCGCTCGAGCACCTGCATCCGGTCTATGCCGCCGACCGGTCCTGCCTCTCGCTGCTGTCCGAAGCGCTCGACCATTGCGACGCCATCGAAGGCGACGTTCCGGAACCCTGGCTCGGCACCTGCATCGATGTCTATCACGTGTGGTGGGATCCGAATCTCGCGCGCGACATCACGCGCGCCGGCGCAGGACGGCGCATCTTCGGACTCCATGTCTGCGACTGGCTGGTGCCCACCGAACATCCGCTGAATGACCGCGGCATGATGGGTGACGGGGTCATCGACATACCTGCCATAAGGACCATGATCGAGGGAGCAGGCTATGCCGGTCTCGTCGAGGCCGAGATCTTCTCGGCTGAAAACTGGTGGAAGCGCCCCATGCCCGAAATCCTCGCAACCTGCCGTGACCGCTTTGCCTCGGCCGTCTAGAGTATGCCGCCGTATGCAGGAGGGGAGAGCTTGACCGTGGACGCATTCGAGTCATGCATCGGGCAGACGGTGTCCTGCGCAAAGACGGTGGGCGAGAGCGATGTCTATCTCTTTGCCGGGATCACGGGCGACCTGTCGCCGAACCATGTGGACGAGGCAGCGATGTCGAAGACGGCCTATGGCCATCGCATTGCGCATGGCGCCCTGCTGGTGGGCTACATGTCGCGGGCGTCGACGCTGATCTGCGATAGCTGCGGGCCGTTGACGGTGACGCACTTCCCGGTCTCGCTCGGCTATGACCGGGTTCGGTTCCTCAATGCGGTGCTGATCGGCGACACGATCACCGTCAACTACCGGATCACCGCAGCGGATCGCGGCAAGAGCCGAACCCTGGCGGAGGTGGAACTGCACAATCAGCATGGCACACTCTGTGCCGTTGCAACCCACATCATGAGCTGGATTGCGCGGACATGACAGGTAAGGCGAAGGCGCCCGGCTTGCCAATCGGGATGGGGACCACTATTCGTAACCATACGGTTAACAGAGTGCGGACGTGACGGGCATGGCAGCGCAGGGCGCAAGCTACGACCATATCATCGTGGGAGGCGGGTCTGCCGGCTGTGTCCTGGCGGCGCGGCTTTCGGAAGATCCCGCCAGGCGCGTCCTCCTCATCGAGGCGGGCGGCAAGGACAGCAACATCCTGTTTCACTTGCCCGCGGGCTTCGCCAAGATGACCAAGGGCATCGCCTCCTGGGGCTGGTCGACGGTGCCGCAGAAGCATCTCAAGAACCGCGTGCTCTGGTACACCCAGGCCAAGGTGATCGGCGGCGGGTCCTCGATCAATGCCCAGATCTACACGCGCGGCAATGCGCTGGATTATGACGGATGGGCCCAGGCCGGGTGCACCGGCTGGAGTTTCCGCGAGATCGTGAAGTATTTCCGCAAGTCCGAGGACAATGAAGTCTACGACAATGACTGGCACGGCAAGGGCGGTCCGCTGGGCGTGTCGCAGCCGCGCGGGGCGCTTCCCATCTGCGAGGCCTTCATCCATGCCGCGGAACAATACGGCATCCCGCGCAACGACGATCTCTCCGCGCCGGATCCGACCGGTTTCGGCTTCTACCAGCTCACCCAGCGCAACGTGCGGCGGTCCTCGACGGCGGTGGCCTACCTGAGACCCGCGATGAACCGGCCCAACCTGACCGTGATGATGACGGAGATGGTGGGTCGCATCGTCGTCCAGGGCAATCGTGCGACTGGCGTCGAAATCAAGCGCGGCGGCGGCACCGAGATCATTTCCGGCGGCGAGGTCATCGTCACGTCGGGTGCCATCGGCTCGCCGCGCCTGCTCATGCTGTCAGGCATCGGCCCGGGCGATCACCTGACGTCGGCCGGGATCCAACCGGTGCATGACCTGCCGGGCGTCGGCAGCAATCTGCAGGACCATCTCGATCTCTGCGTGCTGTCCGAATGCACCGGCGATCATTCCTACGACAAGTATGGCAAGCCGGCCTGGGCCGCCCTTGCGGGACTGCGCTATCTGCTGACCCGCACCGGACCGGCGGCATCAAGCCTGTTCGAGACCGGCGGATTCTGGAAGGCCGATCCCGATGCGCCGGCACCCGACATCCAGTTCCACTTCGGCCTGGGCACCGGCATCGAGGCCGGCATCGCCAAGCTGAAGAATGGCGGCATCACATTGAATGCCGCGCATGTTCGTCCGCGCTCGCGCGGGACCGTGCGGCTGGCCAGCGCCGATCCGGCGGTGGCGCCGCTGATCGATCCCAACTACTTCGCCGATTCCTATGACCGCGAGATGGCGCTCAGGGCCCTGCGCATTGCCCGCGACATCCTCAGTCAGGATGCGCTCAAGCCCTTCCTGATGGCCGAGCGTCTTCCGGGTCCGGAGCGCAGCTCGGAAGAGGATGTGTTCGACTATGTCTGCGGCATGGCGAAGACGCAGCATCACCCGGCCTGCTCCTGCGCCATGGGCCAGGGCAAGATGGCGGTCGTCTCTCCGCAGCTGAAGCTTCACGGCCTCGACGGCCTGCGGGTGGCGGACTCCTCCGTCATGCCATTCGTCGTGTCGTCCAACACAAACGCGGCGACCATCATGATCGCCGAGAAATGCGCCGATATGATCAAGGGAGCATCGTGATGAACCGTTTTGGACGGCGAAAGTTCGGCCGGGTCGACCTGACCGTCACAGACATGGGATTCGGTGCGGCCCCCATCGGCAATTTCCTGCGTCCCATCGACGAGGCGACATCGGATGCCATGGTGCAGCATGCCTGGTACGCCGGCATGCGCTACTTCGATACGGCGCCCTACTACGGCCACGGCCTCTCGGAAATGCGGCTTGGCCACAGCCTGCGCTGGAAACCGCGCGACGAATACGTGATCTCCAGCAAGGTCGGGCGGGTTCTCAAGCCGGAACGGCGGAGCAGGATCGACTTCAAGCCCTGGGTCGATGCCCTGCCCAATGTCTGCCACTTCGACTACAGTTATGATGGCACGATGCGGTCCTACGAAGACTCGCTGCAGCGCCTCGGTCTCGAGCACATCGACATCCTCTTCATCCATGATGCCGATGTCTTCACGCATGGTGCCGATCAGCAGAAGATCCATTTCAGGACCGCCATGGAGGGTTGCTATCCGGCCTTGCGCAAGCTGAAGGAGAGCGGCGCCGTCAAGGCCATCGGGGTGGGAGTCAACAACTGGGAAGTCATGCTCGACTTCATGAAGGCCGGCGATTTCGACTGCCTGCTCATGGCCGGGCGTTACACGCTGCTCGAACAGGACCCCCTCGACGAGCTCTTGCCGCTCTGCGAGAAACGCGGCGTGGCGATCGTGATCGGCGGCGGCCTCAACAGCGGCATCCTCGCCACCGGCGCGGTACCTGGCGCAAAATACAACTACGCGCCGGCGCCTGAACACATCATGGAGAAGGTCCGCAGGATCGAAGCCGTCTGCGCCACCCACAAGGTTCCCCTCCCGGCCGCGGCTCTGCAATTCCTGCTGGCCCACCCCGCCGTTGCCAGCCATGTGCCCGGCACCCGCACCGTCGAGCAGATGCAGCAGAACATCGACTGGATCTCCCATCCCATCCCGAAGGACTTCTGGGCGGAGCTCAAGCACAAGGGGCTGCTTCGCAAGGACGCGCCCGTTCCGGCCTGATGGAACGTGCCTTCAGCCGCGCGGGGGACCAGCCCCCGCATCTGTCACATCGGGACGATACTCGATTTCCCGCAGTAGCTTCCGGCGCATCGCCTCGGCGAAATCGGCATAGTCCCGTGCCTCCATCACGAAGCTGCCTGGGCCTGCCTGCAAATCCGAACGGTAATAGGCCGCCAGATCCTCCTCGGCGTTTGAAATGGCCAGACCGTTGACGACAATGCCATGTGCAAGGGCCATGGCCCGGGCCTGCGGCAACAGCACCACATATTCCCTGGCCGGCGTCTCGCGCCCGTCGCCGGAGACATCGATGACCCGGCGGGGTGCTTCCAATCCATTCTGATTGATGGAGCGCACCGCAGCGGCAATGCCTTCGCCAAGACCAGTGGCACCATTCTGATCACGGGAGAACCGCTCTACCGTTGCGGCGAATTGCTCGGCCGAACTCCGGTCGGAAATCTGATGCCAGCCTGTCTCGCTCTTGGGCATGCCGTGTTCGGCCCAGGCAATGAGATTGACGCCGATCCGGCCCTCCGCTCCCCGGCTGATGGTGTCCTGCACCGCCGGATCGCGAAATCCTTGCGCGATACCCCCAAGCTGCAGCGCGAACTCGGTGTCATCCACGCTGCCCGACGCATCGACGGCCAGGACGAGCTCCAGATCGACCGTCTGTGCGGCGGCCCGCTCTGCAACGAAAGGCAATAGGGCGAAAAGGCAGAAAAACAGGCTTCGTTGACAAAATTTCACCTGCAACTGCCCCAGAATTCCGTATTGAAACTGATCAGCAGAATGATAGGCTGAAAGCTATCAGATGCAAGGACAGGGTTCCCGTGCATGCTATTTCAAGAAACGAGTGATTTCCAAAGGGAGACGCACCAAAATGATTGAGAAAGAGCACAAGCTCATCGGCAAGCTGCGTGAACAGCTTGCGGACAAGACCATGGATCGCCGCGAGTTCGTCCGTTACGCAACGCTGCTGGGTCTTTCGGCTCCGGCCGCCTATATGATGGCCGGCAAGATTACCGGCGAGGGCTTCGTGCCCGAAGCGCAGGCCCAGGACATGCCCAAGGGCGGCACCATCCGCATCGCCATGCGCATTCCGAAGCTCGAGGATCCGCACACCTTCTCATGGGTCTATGACTCGAACGTGGTCCGCCAGGTCTGCGGTTACCTCACCCGCACGGGCGCCGACAACATCACACGGCCCCACCTCGCATCGAAGTGGGAAGCCTCGGAAGATCTCAAGACCTGGACCTTCACCATTGCCGACGACGCCATGTGGCAGGACGGCAAGCCCTTTACCGCCGAGGATGCGGCCTGGAACATCAAGCATTGCCTCGATCCGAAGGTCGGCTCCTCGGTCATCGGCCTGATGAAGGGCTACATGCTGAACGAAGTCGATACCGGGACCAAGGATGACGCCGGCAATGCCGTCATGACGACCGAACTCTGGTCGCCCGATGCCATTCAGGCGAAGGACGCCAAGACTCTCGTGCTGAACCTCAAGGAACCGCAGGTCGCCGTTCCGGAGCACTTCTTCCACTATCCCTTCCTCATGCTGAATCCCGCCGACGGCGGCAAGTTCGGGGTGGGCTCGATCGGCACCGGTTCGTTTTCGCTGGCCGAACTCGAAGTCGGCCGCAAGGCCGTCATGAAGCGGATTGCCGATCGCCCGGGCTTCGTCGACGAGATCGTCTTCGTCGACCTGGGCGACAACCCGTCGGCTGTCGCGGCGGCGCTTGCCTCCAAGCAGGTCGACGGCATTTACCAGGGTAACATCGAGCAGTTCGACATCTACAAGGCCATGGAGCACGTGAACATCCACGAAGCCGTCACCGCCCAGACGGCGGTTGCCCGCATGCGCTCGGATGCCAAGCCCTTCGACAACCCGAAGGTGCGCAAGGCCATGCGCATGGCCACCGATCCGGCCAAGACACTGCAGATCGCCCACAAGGGCGTCGGCGCCCCGGCGGAGCATCACCACGTGAGCCCGGTGCATCCGGACTACTTCCAGCTGGCTCCCATGCCCTATGATCCCGAGGGCGCCAAGAAGCTGCTGGCCGAAGCCGGTTTCCCGGATGGCATCGACGTGGAGATCGCCTGCAAGCCCGACCCCTCGTGGGAACAGGCTGCGGTCGAGGCGATGGCCGAACAGTGGAAGGCCGCGGGCATTCGTCCGAAGATCAACGTCCTGCCCTCCAACAAGTTCTGGGAGGTCTGGACGCAGGTTCCCTTCGGCTTCACCGAATGGACCCACCGTCCGCTGGGCTTCATGGTGCTGGCGCTGGCCTATCGAACCGGCGTGCCGTGGAACGAGTCGGGCTATTCCAACAAGGAGTTCGACGACCTCCTGTCCAAGGCCGAAGGCACCGTAGACGTGAAGGCGCGCTCGGAGATCCTCGGCAAGCTCGAGACCATCATGCAGGAAGACGGCCCGATCGTGCAGCCGCTGTGGCGCTCCGTCTATGCCGCCTATGACAAGCGCGTCCAGGGCTTCCAGGTGCACCCGACGCTCTACATCTTCGGCGAGGACCTCGCCATCCAGCCGGCCTGATCAGGTCCAGGCGACGACATTTGCTCCGGGCGGCGAAAGCCGTCCGGAGTTTTCGTTTCAGACGCGGGGAAGGCTCAGCCCGAGCGGCTGATTGACTGGATGGCCCCCCGGCTGTGACCGGAGACCTCCGCGATCTTGCGATCCTGATCCATGATCACGGTCTTGGCATGGGTCTCGCCGAATTCGGCCACGTCGGCCGCGGCCACCTTGCGGCGCGAACTGCGGGTGCCATCCTCATAGACGACGTCGAACATCACAAAGCCTTCGATGGCCTTGACCTTCTTCTTGCCCATCATCGTTTCTCCGTCTTTGCCCGCTCCGGGGCGGGAGCGGGATCCTCGGCTGCGCGAACCCTCTTGCGGCGGGCCGACTTGTCCTCGCGCTCGTTCTGCTTGTCGAGCGCCTTCTGCGCCTTGGCACGGGCGCGGTTGTTGCGTTCCTGATTGTAGTTTGGCGGAAATGCCATCGCATCGTCTCCGGATCGGTTGGCGGGTGGGCTAGACCTTGCGCTTGTCGCGCCAGAGCTGATAACCGTTGGCATCGATGCCGGTCTCGATCGCCTCGCGCGACAGGCCATGCGGCGGCCGCTGGTCGCTGCGGACCACCCCGAAGGCGGTCCAGGGCGCGAACTTCTCCGGCAGGTCCTTGCCATGCGGATTGCGCGAGAAGCTGCACAGCCCCTGCGACTTCGACGACTTGAACATGTAGAGATTAGCCTCGGCGATGGACATGATGTCACTCCGGTTGGATGGCAGGTCGAATTGAAAGTCGCTCTGCGCCGGTTCAAGCACCGGCGCATCGCGTCGCCCCGTCGGCCCGCCACCAGTACATCCGTGGCTCGCGGGCGTTCGAAAGCGTGAAACCTCAGGCGGTCTGAAGATTGTCGGCCGAGGACTTACCCGACCGCTTGTCCGCCACGATCTCGTAGGAAAGCTTCTGGCCTTCGTTCAGACCGCTCATTCCGGCGCGTTCAACGGCGCTGACATGAACGAAAACATCGGGACCGCCCGACGTCGGTTGAATGAAACCGAAGCCCTTCTGGGCATTGAACCACTTCACAATTCCTGTTTGCACAGCCATCTCCTGAATAATGCAAAAGCACAAACCCGCAGACGCTCACCATGAGCGCTTCGGGAAATCGATGTTCTGGAAGTAAAAGTAGGGCTGTTGCACTTGCAGTGAGAAGCGCGGCGCCGAGCCAAACGGCCGAAACTCGATAGGCCCTATATGGGTCAGTTCGTCCCGAAATACAAGCGATTCCACCGTCTGCGGACAATGGGACCGCACCAAAGCCTTAAGGCCGCTCCCGGTTTCAGATCTGCATCGCCAGTTTGCGCGCCTCGTAGATGGCCATACTGGCCGTTCGCGCCTGCACGGTGTCGCCGATCGCATGCACGGCGAAAGCCGTGTCGTCCGCCAGTTCGCGCGACAGCCGGTCGTCGCGGTCATTGGTCAGGGCCATCACGAGCGAGTCGAACTCGCGTTCCTCGATGTCGCCGGTGTAGAGATTCATGATCTTCGCCGTGTTGCCGCTCCAGCCCGCGAGGGCACTGGCGAGGATCACCTCGATGCCCAGCTTGGCAAAGCGCTCCCGCGTCGTATCGCCGGTCAGGCTCACGTCCAATTGGCCCGCCGCCTTCTCCGATGCCGTCAGGATCGTCACGCGATGGCGCTGCTGGGCCAAGTGAATGGCCGTGCCGGTCGCCGGCCACCAGCCATTGATGTCGTCGAGCAGCAGCACATTTGTGCCGGGCACCACCTTTCCTTCCAGGATGTCGTGGGCCGTGTGCACGTTCTCCTGCTCCGCGCCGGGCAGCCGCTCGATATGCGGGAAAGCGCGTTGGAAGCCGGACCGCGACGGAACCGACCCGGTGCACAGGATGACCTCGTCCGCTCCCGACTGCCGGATTTCTTCGGCGGTCAGTTCCCTGCGCAGCTCCACCTTCACCTGAAGCTTGGACAGCTGGGTCTGGTACCAGGCGAGAAAGGCGCCGATCTCGCCGCGTTCCGGCTGGCCCGCCGCCAGCCTGAACTGTCCGCCCAGCTCGCCCGACTTCTCGACCAGGCGGACCCGGTGGCCGCGCTCCGCCGCAACCCGTGCCGCCTCCAGGCCGGCCGGACCGCCGCCCACGATCAGCACGTCCTTGGGCTTGGGTGCCGGTTCGATGCGGTCGCCATCCCATTCATGCTCGCGCGACACCGACGGATTGATCAGGCAGGAGATATAGTAGTCGCGGAAGCGCCGGCCGAT
>JAPLOT010000495.1 GCA_026400595.1 Alphaproteobacteria bacterium
AAGATCTGCATCGGCGCGAAAGCGAGGAAGATCGCCGCTGTCAGCGCCACGACCTCCGGATCCTCGATCACGAGCCGCGCAACGGCTTCACCCCTGAAGACCAGTAGCAGCGCCGCAGCCACGAGCCAGACCATCGCCACCGACACCGCCGCCAGAGCGATGGGGCGCAGCGCCGCGCCATTGCCAGCGCCCCGTTCCTGCGCCACGCGGATCGCTACAGCTCCCGCGACGCCGAGGGGAAGCATGTAGAGCAGGCCGCCGATCGACTGTGCGACCTGATTGGCCGCTAGGGCCACCGTGCCGAAGCCTCCGATCATCAGGGTCGCCACGCTGACCGAGGCGGTCTCCACCACATACATCGCCCCGAGCGGCGCCCCCTCGCGCAGGGTCAGGCCGATTTCCCGCCGCTCGACGGGGCGGCGCAGGCGCAACCGCCGCATCGACGGCGCATAGAGCCACCACAGGAAGGCCGCTCCCAAAGCCAGCGCCTCGGCGAGGAAGGACGCAACACCCGCCCCGGTCAGGCCCAGCTGCGGGAAGGGGCCAATGCCCCAGATCAGCGCATAGTTCAGCGGCACGTTGATCGCCACGGCAAGGAAGGCGAAGGCGGCGCCGAGCCAGGGCCGCTCCACCGCCTCGAAGGCGGACTTGAAAGCGGTCAGCACCGAGAAGGGAACGAGGAAGGCGCAAATGAAGAACCAGTAGGCCGGCAAGGCCGCGATCACCTCTTTCGGCTGGCCGAGCAGCGGCAGCAGGGGCCAGAGCGCCGCCATGACCAGCGCCGCGCCCAGGCCGATGAGCAGCCCCAGAGCCAGGCCGGCACGGAGGATCAGGGAGATCCGCCGCCCCTCGCCCGCCCCCCAGGCCGCACCGATCCTGACCGACAGGGCCGAGATCAGCCCGTAAATCGCCGCGAAGAAGAGCATGGCCACCGCGCCCGTGAGCCCAACCGCTGCAACCGGCAGCGGCCCCAGCGGCGCAAGCATGACCGAATCCGTCACGCCGATCAGGGTGGAGGCCGCAAGGCCCATCACGATAGGCGCCGCCAGACCAACGATGCCTGGCACCTGCTGCCAGACCGCGCGCAACGTCAGCCCTCCGGGCACTTGCCGTTCCTCCGCATTTGACATACCATTCGTATGTCAATCCGATAATCACATACGGTCCGTATGTCAATTGCCCGACTTGCCTCCCGCGCCGGGGCTGCCGAACAGACGGCGGCGCGGCTCGTCGCCACCGCCCGTCGCGCCTTCGCCGAAAGGGGCTTCGCACAGGTCTCGCTCGATGCGCTGGCGGCCGAGACGGGCGTCACCCGCGGGGCGCTGCATCACCACTTCACCAACAAGGCCGGACTGTTCGAGGCCGTGCTTCGCGCCGTCGATGCCGAGATTGGCCATGAGCTTGACCGCCTCTACGAAGCCGAGCAAGACCGGTGGGCTGCCTTGCGCAGCTGCTTCCATGCCTACCTCGACCTGGCGCTGCACCCGGACCGCCGGCGCATCCTGTTCCTTGACGCGCCCGCCGTCCTTGGCACCCGTTCAATCGAGATCCTGATGGCGTCAGGCTTCGGACCCATGGTGGAAGACCTGGCGGTCCTCGTCGCCCAGGGCCGCATCCGCGCGATCCACCCCGAGGCATTGGCCCATGTGCTGAATGGCGCTGTCATGGCGCAGGTGATGTGGCTTGCCGGGTCCGGGGACGACGACGCGAACCGCCTCGCTGCCGCCCATGCGGCGCTGGACGCCGTCTTCGACGGGCTGACGGCAAGAGGCTAGAACATGATCAGGTCTTCGCGAGTGTATCCTCGCGCA
Organism: Alphaproteobacteria bacterium; assembly: GCA_026400595.1. Lineage (GTDB taxonomy): Bacteria > Pseudomonadota > Alphaproteobacteria > Rhizobiales > Aestuariivirgaceae > Aestuariivirga. The sequence goes on from JAPLOT010000495.1 coordinate 1,812, forward strand.
AACTGACACCCAGGCCCGACGAGCCATCCAGGATTGTCCGGCATCAGCGCTCATGAGACCAATAGTCTGACTCGAGGAAGGGAGGATTTCTGGCTCATCGTAGCTCCAAGGAGAGGCGCAGATGAGATGGAAGTCTGAGACACCGAAGACGACGCCTGAGCAGGTTGTGAAGGACATCCGGCGGGCGACACGCAAGCACCATTCAGCCGAAGAGAAGATCCGGATCGTGCTGGAGGGGTTGCGCGGGGAATACAGCATTGCGGAGTTGTGCCGGCGCGATGGGATTGCCGAGGCCATAGAGGCGCTGATTGCCATGGGGCACGGTTCCAAAGATGTCTGGGGCTACAGGCCCCGTCGGATTGTAGGATACCTGCGAATTGCTCAGGCACGGGTATCGCAGGAGAAGGCCGACAGTTTGGCGCTTCAGGCGCTTGCGGTGCGGGGGATCAGAAAGAGGTCAAGCGACAGCACAAGGTGCTTGCGTCCCGATAAACAGGGGACCCGGAACCGCTGTCTCGAGAATCCCGCGAATCCGGCACCAAACTCGATCTGTTATCGGTTAAATGTCCGCCTCGCACGATACTGAGAGGTCTTCGTTTGAACACCAGAAGCTGACTCTACTCTGTTCTGTATATGCACCGAGGCTGGATCCTTGACGAAATTGTCTGCGTGCACTTTGATCTGGGAACCGGACCGAAGCAAATCAGGAAACTCCATCTGTGGCGGGTGGCGAGCATTCCATTGCCGAATGCTGCATCAGGTCGCTCTTGAGTGCCTGTCTGC
>JAPLOT010000316.1 GCA_026400595.1 Alphaproteobacteria bacterium
GCGCGGTCATAGACCGGCGGCAGGCCGCGCGCCAGTTGCCGCTTGCGGCGCCGGTCGAGCTCGTCGGCCGTTTCGTAGCAGGCATAGAGCCGCCCTGCCTTGCGCAGCCGGTCGGCCACCTCGTCGTAATGCGCAAAGCGCTTCGACTGCCACTCCACGCGGTCAGGCAGAATGCCCAGCCAGGCCAGGTCGGCGGCGATGCCATCCGCGAAGGCGGCGGTGGAGCGGGCCGTGTCGGTATCGTCGTAGCGCAGCACGAACTGCCCGCCGCTTTTCCTGGCCATGAGCCAGTTGAGAATGGCGGTGCGGGCATTGCCGATGTGAATTCGGCCTGTGGGCGAGGGGGCAAAGCGAACAATGCTTGTCATGCGGGCAAGCGCTAACCCCAACCATCCGCGCCGTCAATGAGGCAGTCCGGTGACCGGGCCTTGTGCGCGGGCCCGCGTTTGCTATTCCAGAGTGCTGTCAGGGAGAATGCGCAATGAAGCAGCGCCGCCTGGGCCGGAATGGCCCGCTCGTCGGGGAAGTGGGGTTCGGGGCCATGAGCTTCGGCGGGTTCTTCGGTCCGACCGACATGGAGACCAGTCATCGCACCCTCGACCGGGCCCTCGACCTGGGTGTCACCCATCTCGACACCGCCATGATCTACGGGCCGCACACATCCGAGGAATTCATCGGCGCCTATTTCAGCAAGAACCCTGCAGCAAAGAAGCGCTTCGTGGTTGCCACCAAGGGCGGAATCACCATCAGTCCGCGAGGTTTCGACAACGCGCCCGCCTTTCTGCGCGACTGCCTTGAAGGGTCGCTCAGGCGGCTCGGCGTGGATCACGTCGCGCTCTATTACGTTCACCGACGCGACCATTCCCTTCCCATCGAGGAGGTCACCGGCGTGCTGGCCGGTCTCGTGCGCGAGGGCAAGATCGGCGCGATCGGCTACTCCGAGATTTCGCCTGCGTCGCTGGAGCGTGCGGCCAAGGTTCACCCGGTCGCCGCCGTGCAAAGCGAATACTCGTTATGGTCGCGTCAGCCCGAGCTTGGCATGCTGCAGGCCTGCGCCCGTCTCGGCACCAGTTTCGTCGCCTTCTCGCCCGTCGCCCGCGGCATGCTCACCGACGTTCCGCTCGATCCGCCATCCTTTGCGGACATTGATTTCCGGAAGGGAAATCCGCGCTTCACGGAGCCCAACTTCGCCTGGAACGTCGAACGGATCGCGGCCTTCAAGTCCTTCGCGCGGCAGCGGGGCTGGACCACGGCTGCGCTTGCCATCGCCTGGACCCTGCGTCAGGGCGAGCATGTCATTCCCATTCCCGGCACGCGATCGCCCGATCATCTTGCCGAGAATGCGGCTGCCACCGACCTCGTGCTCGCCGAAGAGGACATGCGCGAGATCGATCGCATCCTTCCGCCCGGATTCGCGCATGGGCACCGCTATTCGGAGCAGCAGCTGAAGGGCGTGGAGCAATACTGCTGAGGCGTCAGCGCCCGTCGCGGAACCCGTTGGTGATCGGATAGCGTCTGTCGCGGCCGAAGTTGCGCCGGGTGATCTTGACGCCCGGTGCGGCCTGCCGCCGCTTGTATTCGGCCACATAGAGCATGTGCTGAACGCGCTTCACCAGCGCTTCGTCGTGGCCCCGCGCCGTGATCTCGGCCATCGACTGCTCGTTCTCTACGAGGCCCTGCAGGATGTCGTCCAGCACGTCATAGGGCGGAAGCGAATCCTGGTCCTTCTGGTTTTCGCGCAGCTCTGCGGTGGCGCCTTGGTGATGATGCGCTCGGGAATGACGAAGCCCTGGGTGTTGCGCCATGCCGCCAGCTTGTAGACCGCGGTCTTGTAGACATCCTTGATCGGGTTGTAGCCGCCATTCATGTCGCCATAGAGCGTGGCATAGCCCACCGACATCTCCGACTTGTTGCCGGTGGTCAGCACCATGGCGCCGAACTTGTTGGAAATCGCCATCAGGATCACGCCGCGCGCGCGCGACTGCAGGTTCTCCTCGGTGACGCCGCTGGACGTTCCTTCGAACAGCGGCTTCAGGGCCGAGAGAAAGCCTTCGACAGGTTCCTTGATCGGCACGGTATCGTAGCGTACGCCGAGTCGCCTGGCGCAGTCCTCGGCATCCACGAGGCTGTCACGGCTGGTATATGCGTATGGCATCATCACGCAGTGCACGCGCTCCGGCCCCAGTGCATCCACCGCCATTGCGGCCACCACGGCGGAGTCGATCCCGCCCGAGAGGCCCAGCACCACGCCGGGGAAGCGGTTCTTGAGCACATAGTCGCGCAGGCCCAGCACGCAGGCCTTCCAGGTCTCCTCCTCCGCTTCGGGGAGCCTTGCAATGTCACCCGGCTGCATGCGCCAGCCGCCGGCGTCGCGCCGCCATTCGGTGAGGGCGAGGCCTTCCTCGAACATCGGCATCTGCAGGGCGAGCGACCGGTCGGCATTGAGCACGAAGGACGCGCCGTCGAAGACGAGTTCGTCCTGCCCGCCCACCTGGTTGAGGTAGACGAGCGGGAGACCGGTCTCGGTCACCCGCGCCACCACCAGGTTGAGGCGGACATCGTCCTTGTTTCCCTCGAAGGGCGAGCCGTTCGGCACCAGCAGGATCTCGGCACCGGTTTCGGCCAGCGTCTCGCAGGACTCCTCGGTCCAGATATCCTCGCAGATGGGCACGCCAAGCCGCACGCCCTTGAAGGAGATGGGGCCAGGCGCGGGGCCTGCATCGAAGACCCGCTTCTCGTCGAAGACTCCGTAGTTGGGCAGGTCATGCTTGTAGCGCAGCGTCTCGATCCGGCCATTGGCGAGCAGCGCAACAGCATTGTAGAGCTTGCTTCCGTCTCGCCAGGGCAGTCCCATCAGAATGGCCGGTCCGGACACCGTGTCGCGTGCGAGGTCTTCCACGGCCGTCCGGCAGGCTTCCACGAAGGACGGTCGCAGCACCAGGTCTTCAGGTGGATAGCCGCAGATGAAGAGTTCGGGAAACAGCACCAGGTCGGCTCCGGCACAGTTTGCCAGCGCATCGCGCGCCTTGGCCAGATTGGCATTGATGGCGCCAACCGTCGGGTTGAGCTGTGCCAGCGCGATGATAAGCCTGTCGGTCATGGCGCGGTCTTAGCGGATTGGCCGGGCCCCTTCAATTGCGCGCCGTTGACGGCGGCAACACAATTGCGCATGACAGGCCGATGATCCACGCCTTACGCTCTCGGTCTCGCCCGGCAACTGCGGCGGCCCGCATCAACCTCCTGCATGGCGATCATGCCGGTGGCCGCGTCGCGGTGCCACGGAAAGCGCAGGCACGGGGGCTGGCATGACGCGCATCTGCATCTTCGGCGCCGGTGCGATCGGCGGCTATGTCGGCGCCAGACTGGCGATGGCCGGCGAGGCCGACGTGTCGCTTGTTGCCCGCGGGCCTCATCTTGCGGCGATGCAGCGGCACGGCCTCGTCCTCAAGCAGGATGGCGAGACGAAGGTTGTTCACCCTGTCGTCACCGATGACCCGCGCCATCTGGGACCGCAGGATTTCATCATTCTGACGCTCAAGGCGCATGCCCTCACGAGTGTCGTCGAGGCGCTGCAGCCTCTGGTCGGTCCGCACACCGCCATTCTCTTCGCGCAGAATGGCATCCCCTGGTGGTACTTCTACAAGTCGGGCGGGCCGTTCGACGGCCATCGCCTGCAGAGTGTCGATCCCGGCGGGGCGATCTGGAACCGCATCGGGCCTGAACGGGCGCTCGGTTCTGTCGTTTGGCAGGCGGCAGAGATCGAGGCGCCGGGCGTCATCTCCCACCACTATGGTGACCGCATGCCGATCGGCGAACCTTCCGGCGAAAGGACCGCACGCGTTCAGACGCTGAGTCGTCTCCTCACGGCGGCCGGCATCAAGAGCCAGATCAAGCCGAACCTGCGCAATGAGATCTGGCTCAAGCTCTGGGGCAATCTCAGCTTCAACCCGGTCAGCGTGCTGACGCGGGGCACGCTGGTGGAACTCGCCAGTCATGCGGGAACCCGCCGGGTGATAAGGCAAATGATGCAAGAGGCCGGAGACGTCGCGCAGATGCTGGACGTCACATTCCCGGTCGGTGTCGACGAGCGCATCGACATGGCGGCGAAGGTTGGTGCCCACCGCACCTCCATGCTGCAGGATGTGGAGGCGGGAAGGCCCACGGAACTGGATGCATTGCTTGGCGTCGTGATCGAGTTGGCCGCGCTGGTCGGGCGCCCTGTACCCGCCTTGCAAATGGTTTATGATCTTGCCAAATTCAGGTGCAACCCGCCTGACCGGTAAGCTATCCAGGAGAACGTCTTATGCGTCTCGACAATGAGAAGCCCAGCAGCAACATCGAGGATCAGCGCGGCCGCGGCGGCGGTGGCGGCTTCGGATTTCCGGGGGGGGGCGGGGGCGGCATGCGCCGCGTGAACATCCCGATGGGCGGCCGCGGCGGCTTCAGCATCAAGACCATCATATTCCTGGTGATCATCTACTTCGTGCTGAAGATGCTTGGCATCGATCTTCTGGGTGGCCTCAATCCAGGTCAGCAGTCGCAGTTCGACGTGCCCGACGTGTCGACCGATGTCGTCCAGGACTCGGGCCCGGGCGCCGGCACCGGACCGGCCACGGCGGACAGCGACGCGGGACGCAACTTCGTCTCGCGTGTGCTTGGGTCGACCGAACGGGTCTGGAGCGACATCTTCAAGAACATGGGCCGCGATTATCCGGAACCCAAGCTGGTGCTCTTCTCGGGCTTCGTGCAATCGGCCTGCGGCATGGCGCAGTCGGCCATGGGCCCCTTCTACTGTCCGCGCGACCAGAAGGTCTACATCGACCTGTCCTTCTACCAGGACATGAAGAACAAGCTGGGCGCGCCGGGCGACTTCGCCCAGGCCTATGTCATCGCCCACGAGGTGGGCCATCACGTCCAGAACGTCATCGGCATCGCCGACAAGGTGATGGCCGAGCGCATGCGGACCAGCGAGGAGCGCGCCAATACCCTTTCGGTGCGCATGGAACTGCAGGCCGACTGCTTCGCCGGCCTCTGGGCGAAGGAGGCCGATGGGGCTATGTCGTGCCAGAGTCCTTCACGCACGGCAGCTCCGCCCAGCGGGTCCGGTGGTTCAAGCAAGGTTACTCTGCAAACGATCTCCGCGATTGTGACACCTTCGGCACCGACAATCTCTGAGCGACTGCCGATTCAGGGCGTTTGACCGAGATCAAGGCCTGACGCCCTCACAGGGCCATTAGTGGCATTGCAACCACGGGGGCCGCGGGCTCTCGCTCTGGATGGAGACCTGCCATGAAGAAGATCCTTTGCGCCATCGACGGGACTGATCATTCGTCCCATGCCCTCGATCTTGCCGCCAGTCTTGCTGCGAAGTTCGGTGCCAGCCTGGCGGTCTGCGCAGTCAACGTGGCCCGCGGCGGCGCGCGGGGACCGCTGATCTATGCCTGGGAAGACGACCAGGTGAAGAAGATCCTCGATGGAGCGGCCGAAAAGGCCAAGAAGTCGGGGGCCACGAAGGTGGAAGAACTGGCGCTGCGCAGCCGGGAGGCCGCCGCAGCCATCGTGCAGTATGCCGAAGAAAACGGCTATGACCACATCGTGGTCGGCACCGGCGACAAGCGTGGCGTGTCACGCCTGGTGCTGGGTTCGGTTGCGGCCGATATCTCCGGGCGCGCGCATTGCTCGGTCACCGTCGCGCGGTGAGTCGACGCTAGGCCTTTCAGCTGCAATAAACCCCGGCCTGGCTCTGCCGGCCGGGTGCGTGGCCGATCTGCTTCGAGGACTCCGTCTCCGTGTAGCGGCAGAAGTCGGGGGCCTGCTGTGTCCGGGCCGAAAGCAACCCGCCCCAGGCCAGGGCAATGACAATCACGCCAATGGCGACTTGTACCAGCAGAGGCGGAGCAAAGAGATCGTCGTCCCAGGTCTCGGCACCCGGTACGGCCGGAATGGGCTTCCAGTCCATGGCATTCCCTCCACGAAATCCACATGCGCGTCCCGACCCCTAGATGCGTCATTTGGGTTTACGGTCCATGAACAGCGTCGGCAAAAATCTCGCAAAGTTTGGCCGAACTCAATTCCATTCGCCACCCGTTCGGGCCTCGGTTATATGGGGGCCGGAGCCAGTTGGGGAACGGGAACGCCATGGAGCCGCGCGTAGTACTGCGTGAACTTTTCGATGCGGCGGTCAAGGCCGCCGATCCGGCGGCCGCCGTGGCGGCGCATCTGCCGCAGCCGCCCAAGGGGCGCACCGTGGTGATCGGTGCCGGCAAGGCCGCCATTCCCATGGCCGCAGCTCTCGAACAGAACTGGCGCGGCCCTCTCGAAGGCTTCGTGGTTGCACCGCATGGCTATCGGCATGAACTGACGCGGATCGGGGTGCACTTCGCCAGCCATCCCGTTCCGGATGACGCGAGCCTTGCCGCGGCCGATCGCGCCTTGGCACTCGCCAGCACGCTCGGACCGGATGACCTGCTGATCGCTCTCATCTCCGGCGGCGGCTCGGCGCTGATGTCAAAGCCGGTCCGGGGCATCGATCTGATGGAGAAGCTGGACCTGGTGCGGGCGCTGCTGAAGTGCGGCGCCAGTATTGCCGAACTCAACTGCGTGCGAAAGCAGGTCTCCGGCGTGAAAGGCGGGCGTCTGGCAAAGGCGGCCGGTCGGGCACGCCTCCACACGCTGGTGGTGTCGGACGTGCCCGGCGATGATCCCGCCATTGTCGCCTCCGGGCCCACGGTGGCAGATCCCACCCGCAAGCGCGATGCCCTGGAGATCCTGAATCGCTACAGAATCGTCATCCCGGCGGCGGTGAAGGCCTGGCTTGAAGGACCGGACGATGATCGCAGCCTGGCCGAGGCGGATCGCGAGGTGCATGTCGTGGTCTCGCCGCATGAGTCCTTCCGCGCGGCGCGCCGCAGGGCCGAGGCGCTGGGCTTGCAGGTGCTCTATCTCGGCGACCGGATCGAGGGCGAATCCCGCGATGTCGCCAAAGTGCACGCAGGCATTGCGATGGAGATTGCGCAATACCGTCAGCCGGTGGCGCCGCCTTGTGTCATTCTCTCGGGCGGCGAGACAAGTGTCACCGTGCGTGGCAAGGGCCGTGGCGGCCGCAATGTGGAGTTCGTGCTGGCCCTGGCCATTTCGCTGGCGGGGGAGCGGAAGATCCAAGCGCTGGCGGCCGATACCGATGGCATCGACGGCATGGAGCCGACGGCGGGGGCCTTCATCGATCCGCACAGCCTGGACCGTGCCAGGGCCAGGGGTCTTGATCCGATCGCCTTTCTCGAAGGCAACGACGCGCACAGCTTCTTCGAAGCGCTGGGCGACCAGCTTGTCACCGGTCCGACCCACACCAACGTGAACGACTTCCGCGCCATACTCGTGGCACCATGAAAGCGCAGCCGCCGCTCATCGCCACGGCCTGCCGTTACTTCATGGTTGTGGCAGAGACAGGTTCGGTGAGAGCGGCGGCCCGCCATCTCAATGTCGCCGCGTCCGCCATCAGCCGCCAGCTCATCCTTCTCGAGGAACAGTTGGGTCATTCGCTGTTCGACCGCAGCGGGCGCAGCCTGTCGCTGTCGCCTGCGGGTGATGTCCTGCTGCGTGGCCTGCGCGGCCTCTCCCAGGGCACCGAGGCCACGCTTGACCAGCTCGATGCGTTGAAGGGCCTGAAGCGCGGCACGGTGCGGGTGGCGACGGTCGAAAGCATCTCGGTCTCGATCCTGCCCGATCTTCTGCTGGCCTTCGCCAGGCACTATCCTGGCATCCAGGTGACCGTGACCGTGGCGGGATCGGACGCCGTGACGGGATTGGTCCGCGACGTCCATGCCGACCTCGGCTTCACTTTCAACCCGTCCTCGCTGGAGGGGCTGGAGGCCATCGCCGTACGCGACATGCACCTCGGCGCCGTCATGGCGCCTTCCCATCCACTGGCGGGAGCAAAGAACCTCACGCTGGCGCAATGCCTCGCGCACCCCATCGCCTGGCCGTCGCCCGGCCTCAGCTTGCGGGCTGCGCTTGACAAGATCCCGGGCACCCGCGGCCTGCGGCCTGCCTTCGAGTGCAATTCGCTCCGCCTCATGGCATCGCTGGCGCGTCACGGCAGCTGCGTCGCCTTCCAGACGCCAATCGGGATCGAGCAGGAGATGGCGGAGGGAAAGCTGGTCTGGATTCCGCTCAGCGACAAGCGTTTGCCGCTGGACCGCCTCATGCTGGTACGCCGCCGCGGCCCCAGGGGCCGGGTTGCCGCCGATGCCTTTGCGGGACTGGTGCGCGAGCATTTCCCGGGCCAGGGAAAAGTGCGAGGATAGCGTACAGTCCGTAGCAATTATTCTTCTATTTCGCACAGACAGACGGTGTTATCATTTTTCCCAGAAGCGGCAGCAGAACCGCGGGTACCGGAATGGGCAGGGGAGTTCAGGAAGCGCGATGGGGCGGCTGACCACGCATGTTCTCGACACGGCCTCGGGCAAGCCCGCGGCGGGTCTGAAGATCGAACTCTACATGCTCGACGGCGGGACGGTCTATCTCAAGACCATCCACACCAATTCCGACGGCCGCGCCGACGGGCCGCTGCTCGAAGGCACGGAATTGGCCCGCGGCCATTATGAACTCCGCTTTCACGCCGGCGACTATCTGCGCCGTGCCGGAGCCGACCTGCCCGAGCCGGCTTTCCTCGATGTCATTCCGATCCGTTTCGGAATAGCGGACCCGAGCCAGCACTACCACGTCCCGCTTTTGCTGTCGCCCTACGGTTATTCCACCTATCGCGGCAGCTGACCCATGGCCTCGCGCAGCGCCATACGCTTCCTTCGCCGCGGCCAGGTGGTCTCGCTCGAAAACGTGCCGCCCATGCGCACGGTTCTCGACTATCTCCGGCTTGAGGAGAAGTCGCGCGGCACCAAGGAGGGCTGCAACGAAGGCGACTGTGGCGCCTGCACGGTGACCCTCGGCAGTCTGCGTGACGGGAATGTCGTCTATGAACCCGTGAATGCCTGCATTCTGCTGATGGGCCAGATCGACGGCAAGGAACTCGTCACCGTCGATGATCTTGCAGAAGATGGAACATTGCATCCGGTGCAGAAGGCGATGGTCGACCTGCACGGTTCGCAGTGCGGCTTCTGCACGCCGGGATTCATCATGTCGCTCTTCGCGCTCTACCATTCCGGCAAGGCGCCGACGCGGCAGGACATCGTCGACCAGATCGCCGGAAATCTCTGCCGCTGCACCGGTTATCGCCCCATCGTGGATGCGGCCGCCAGGGCCTGCAGCGGCACGGCGCTCGACCGCTGGGCCAGGGCCGCGGACGAGACGGCGCGGAAGCTGGCGAAGCTGCAGGACGGAACCGATCTGTTCTGCGGATCGGCTGACAGCTTCATCGCCCGGCCGGCCAGTGCGGACTCGCTTTGCAGCCTTGCCGCCAGCAATCCTGAGGCGGCCATCGTCGCAGGTGCGACCGACGTGGGACTGTGGATCACCAAGCAGATGCGCGAGCTGCCGCGCATCATACTGGTCGGCGGCGTCGAAGAGCTTCACCGGATTTCGGACAAGCAGGGCAGGCTGTCGATCGGCGCCGCTGCGACCTATGCGGAAGCGCAGGCGCAACTCGAAGGGCTTCACCCTGATATCGGAGAGGTCTTGCGCCGCATCGGATCGCGCCAGGTGCGTGCCTCCGGCACCGTCGGCGGCAATATCGCCAATGGTTCGCCCATTGGCGACATGCCGCCCATGCTGATCGCGCTCGATGCAACATTGCATCTGCGCCATGGCTCCGACGTCCGCAGCCTGCCGCTCGAATCCTTCTTCGTCGGCTATGGCAAGCAGGATCGGAAGCCCGGCGAGCTGGTGTGGCGCATCGACGTGCCGAAGCTGGCCGCCGACCAGGTGTTCCGCGCCTACAAGATATCCAAGCGTTTCGACCAGGATATCTCCGCCGTGATGGCGGCGTTCCGGTTCACGCTCGATGGCCGGCGCGTGATGCAGGCCCGCGTCGCCCTCGGCGGCATGGCTGCGACGCCGAAGCGCGGACCGCGGGCGGAGGCGATGCTGCAGGGCGTGTCGCTCGACGATCCGCCCTCTTGGGATCGCGCCATCTCCGCGCTGGCCGAGGACTTCCAGCCGATCTCCGACATGCGGGCCTCCGCCGACTATCGCATGAACGTCGCGCAAGGATTGCTCGGCAAGGCGCTGATCGAAATTGCCGGTGCGGATGCCGGCACCACACGCATTCTCAAGCCCTTGTCGGAGCCTGCCTGATGGCCGTTGCCCGCAAGACCTTTCTCACGCAGAGCGTCGGCAAGTCCATCCGTCACGACAGCGCGGTTCTTCATGTGCAGGGCAGCGCCACCTATGTCGACGACATCCGGGAGCCGGATGGCACGGTGCATGTCTATCCCGGTTATGCCCGCGACGCCGCCTGTGGCCGCATCGTGGCCGCGGATCTTGAGGCCGTCAGGGCGGCACCGGGCGTCATCGCGGTCCTGACGGCAGATGATATCCCCGGCGTGAACGACTGCAGTCCCTCGGTCGGCGGCGACCCGATCCTGGCGGACGGTCAGATTGCCTATCACGGGCAGCCGGTCTTCGCCGTGGTCGCCGAGACGCGCGAGGCCGCCCGCCGCGCCAGCCGGCTTGCGCGGATCGAGATCGCCGTCGAAACGCCCGCCGTGACGGTCGAGGATGCCGTGGCGAGAAAGACCAGGGATGTTGGCGAACCCTATGCCTTCGCGCGCCGCGACGTGAAGCTGGCCTTGAGAAATGCGGCGAGCACCCTCACGGAGTCCTTCCGCATCGGCGGCCAGGAGCATTTCTATCTTGAGGGCCAGGTCAGCATCGCGCTTCCCGAAGAGCATGACGCGATGACCGTTCTTGTCTCCACCCAGCATCCCACCGAGGTGCAGCATCTCGTCGCCCGCATGCTCGGCATTGCCGATGCGCAGGTGACCTGCGAATGCCGCCGCATGGGCGGAGCCTTCGGCGGCAAGGAGAGCCAGGCTGCTCAATGGGCATGCCTGGCGGCGCTGGCCGCGCACAGGACGGGCCGCCCGGCCAAGTGCCGGCTGGATCGTGACGACGACATGATCATGACCGGAAAGCGCCACGACTTTCGCGTCGACTACACGGCGGGCTTCGACCGCAAAGGCAGGCTCGCCGGCGTCGACGTGGATTTTCTTGCCCGCTGCGGACATTCGGCAGACCTCAGCAATGCGATCTGCGACCGCGCCATGTTCCATGCGGACAACACCTACTTCTATCCAGCTCTGCGCATCGCGACCCGAAGACTCAGGACCCATACGGTCTCCAACACCGCCTTCCGCGGTTTTGGCGGCCCGCAAGGCATGATCTTCGCCGAGCGGATGATGGAGGCGATCGCCATCCGTACCGGCCAGGATGCGCTCGATGTGCGCAAGGCCAATCTCTATCGCGATGGCAGGGACATCACGCCCTATGGCATGAAGATCGAGGACAACATCGCTCTCGATGTCATCGAGCAGCTCGAGGCATCATCGGACTACCGGGAGCGCCGCCGCCGGATCGAAGCCTTCAACGCGGAAAGCCCGATCCTGAAGAAGGGCCTGTCGCTGACGCCGGTGAAGTTCGGTATTTCTTTCACCCTTACGCATCTCAATCAGGCAGGCGCGCTGGTGCATGTCTACACCGACGGGTCGGTGCATCTGAACCATGGCGGCACCGAAATGGGGCAGGGGCTCTACACCAAGGTGGCGCAGGTTGTGGCCGAGGAATTCGGTATTGATTCATCGAGCGTACGCATCACCGCGACGACGACCGCAAAGGTGCCCAATACCTCAGCGACGGCGGCATCCTCCGGTGCCGATCTCAATGGCATGGCGGCAAAGCAGGCGGCTTCCATCATTCGCCAGCGCCTCACCGAATTCGCGGCGAAGGCCTGGAAGGTGCCCAAGTCGCGCATCCGCTTCGGGAATGGCCAGGTCATCATCGGCAACCACAGCGTCGCCTTCGGCGAACTTGCGAAGAAGGCGCATCTGGCCCGCATCTCGATGTCGTCCACGGGCTTCTATGCGACGCCGAAGGTGGCCTGGGACCGTGCCAGGGGCAAGGGCCGGCCCTTCTTCTACTTCGCCTATGGTGCAGCCTGCTCGGAAGTGACCATTGATACGCTGACCGGCGAGATGCGGGTGGATCGCGCCGACATCCTTCATGACGTCGGGCGCTCGCTCAATCCCGCGCTCGACATCGGCCAGGTGGAGGGCGGCTTCGTGCAGGGCATGGGCTGGCTCACCACCGAAGAGCTGGTCTTCGATTCGCAGGGGCGGCTTCGTACCCACGCGCCGTCCACCTACAAGATCCCCTGTGCTTCCGATGTGCCTGCCGATTTTCGCGTCAGGCTTTATGAGTCCCGGGGCAACAAGGAGGAGACCATCTACCGGTCCAAGGCCGTGGGAGAGCCTCCGCTGATGCTGGGCATTTCCGTCTGGACTGCCGTTTTTGACGCCATTGCCCGCACA
>JAPLOT010000398.1 GCA_026400595.1 Alphaproteobacteria bacterium
GCGAGGATGGCGGCCAATCGACGTTGTACTGCTCGCTCACTCACGCTCCGATGATCCTCTCCACGTGATGGTTTCAGTTTGTAAGTAGAATATGTTGCATGTTAACGGGGTTCTTGTCTAAGGCTGCCAAAGCGCTTGAATGATTGAGGCCGCTGGGGGATCTCTTCCGTCCAATCCACATCAATTCAGCTGCGCCCTGTTTCTTCACTCGTGCCCCCGTGCCGCTCACGGTGAAGGGCTACATCAGAGACAAAAAGCGGTATGACATTGTCTGCTGTTTCCATTTTCTTGTTTTATGCCGCGATGAACTCATCGGCGTATTCGCTACGGAGCTTGACGAACGAGCTCGACGCAGAAGGCCACCACCACAACTTCTCAAGGGCATCTTCCGGATAGGCTGCCTTATAGAAGGCCGACACCGTCGCATCGGCGAGATCGATGGCGCCCTTGGCCGACGGATTGGCCGAGAAGGCCTTCGCTTCGGCGGCGGAACCCTCGGGCGTTGCAACAAACTTAGCCCACTCATAGGCCTGGTCGACATTCTTGGCGTTCTTCATCAGCATGTAGACTTTGTTCCAGGCGAAGGCACCCTCCTTGGGCGCGATGTAGGAATAGGGACCTTCCTATTGCATATGCTGCCTGGGCGTCGTTCTCGCTTTTCCAGAACTGGGCTATGTTGGCTTTGTGCTTGATGGCTTCAGCCAGAATCACGTCCCAGATTTCCTTCATGAAGGTATCGCTCTTGTAGCCATCCAAGAACGGCCGCGGCAGCTTGCCCTGGTCCTCCAACACGCGGCCAAGGGCTGCGAGTGCCGAATGGGCGCGGATTACCACCTTGCCTTCAAACCTTGAATCCCACAAGTCGGCGAGGCTTGCCATGCCGTAAACCATGGGGGCCTCGGTAGTGTTGAACACCAGTGCTTCAGTGCCCCAGACGCTTGGCACGAACATGCGCTTTCCGCCGATTTCGGCCATCTCGCCGGCGTGGCCGGTGACAAGGCTCGGTTCATAATTGTCAAGACTGATTTTGCTGGTATCCCAAGCTTGCACGAGATCGTTCTCAGCATAGGACTGTACACCGTCGAGGGTCGGTTCGATAATATCGAAGGCGCCTGTCTGCATGGAGAGCTTGGCCTGGGCAAACATCGTGGCATTGTCCGGCTGCTCGACGAAATTCATCTTGATGCCGGTCTTGCGGGTAAAGGCGGCAAACAGTTCCTTCAAGTCATAACCTGCCCAGCCCATGAAGTTCACTTCGCCCGAGGACGAAAATGCGTTCCTCGAAAAAACGGAAGTGGAGAGACCGACTGCACCGAGTGCTGCGGCCGATTTAAGTAGGCTCCGGCGGGACTGCTTCGCCGCCTTCATCGTTTCCTTGGTTGAAATAATGCTGGTCGTAATCTTCATGTTAACCACCTTAACTGCCGATGGTGGAATGCCCAAGGCAGAAAATCTCTTTCGGGGTCAGTCCGACCGGCTTCCGGCTTTGTTTGCCGCTCGTCCAGCGTTCACCAGATCACCAGCCTCTTAAGTTGACTTTTGCGCAGATCCTTTTCGTTGACAAGTGCATTCTTTGGTCCAAGTCTCGACCAAATCCAGGAACCGGCAATGTCAGTGTGCCACTCTCTGGAACCTCTTTTTTCCATCATCAATACACACATCTCCTATGGTCTTTACTAGAACGCCTTACAAACGAGCCCTTCACGCTGGTACTGGATCGGGTGGTACCCCAGTTTGGTGATCAGTCGCACGATGTCAGCGCAGAGACCTCTCGAATAGCAGCCTCGGCCAATCCGGAAGTCAGGCGAGATCCGCTCAGGGTCATCCACTTCGGTACAGCCACGTCCGAGCAAGATTGGTTTACCCCCTAATTGCGGC
>JAPLOT010000458.1 GCA_026400595.1 Alphaproteobacteria bacterium
GCTGCCGCGCGTTGCCAATGAAAAGGCGCTTCCCGCCTCTGATCTTGCGCGCTGGCGCCAGTTCTCTCAGATGGTGAAGGTCCATGAGGCCACGCATCGGTCGATCTGGCTCGATTGCGCCGCCTCGGTCGAGCGCCAGACCAGGGCAATCAGCGCCAGCAGCTGCGGCGAATTCAACCAGAAAGTCGAGCGAATCTGGCAGACCGCACGCGCGGCCTGCACGCAGCGCCACGCATCCTTCGAACGAAAAGAATATGCGCGCATGCTCAAGCACCCCTTCGCCAGGGTTGTTGCCCGGAAGGACATGAAGACCCGTGCCGCAGCGCTCAGATAGGTGCTGACAACGGATTCTTGTCAGTTCGACTTGGCAACGCCCAACGCATGGTGTGAGGCGGATCGGTCACGAGTGACTGGATTTTTAGAGACTTCAGACAGATACCAACCGCTCGTGGTTCCGCATAGGGTCCAAGCTTGGAAGGACTACCGACGGCGCTGCTGTAGACCGCAATCTGCAGCAAATAATCCGCACCGATCGTGCCGCGTGGAATGACGGCAAAGATTTCGCCCTGGCCTTCAACCCCCTGGGCCGCGACCCGGACACCATTGGCTTCGATGACAACGCTCTGTTGACCGATGCGGGCCCCTCGCATGAGGGTGGCAAGGCCGAGGGTGAGGAAGACTTCCGACTCCCGGTTGAAGTACAATCCCGACAGAACGGAACGAGTGGCACTGGCCCAGGTTCCCGATGGATCGGGCGCATGCCAGCCGGACCTGGTGTAGGGCCCGCCATGAGCCGGATCAGTGAAGTCGATGGCCAGTCCGTCGCGCATCACCGGCATGTTGGGATCGGCCGCCTCGTAGTTCATCAGGCGCACGGACTTCAGTCGGTTGCCCGACCTTGACGGCCGCGCAACCGTGAGGGGCAAGAAGCTGCTGCTGTCGATCACGAGATTTATGATACCGCTCCGGGGCGCCTTGCCCCGCGGTACCTTGAGGATCAGTTGGCTCGACTGCTGAAGATCGATGATGTCGCCACCGAGGCCGTCACCGGAGACCTTCACTCTCCAATCGCCCGGTGCCCGGGCTTGCGGTTGTTCGAAATCGAGGACGATCGCGAAGCGCTCCATGACAGGATTGGGGAGCAGGAAGCGTAGCTGCGACCTGAGGCCTGTCTGTCGAGCCACCCCTTCGCTCAGGTCCCAGCCCGAATGGAAGATGGTCTGGGCACCTTGATTCGCGGGCCGTATCGTGGCGGGAAGATCCAGGGGGACTGCAGCAGGCGCGCGAGAGCGACTGACAGCCTTGAGCGTATTGATCCCGAAAGCGACAACCCGGTTGGCGCTGGATCCCGGGTTCAGCAAGGAGGGCACAAAGGCGCCAGCGGCCGTGATGTTGAGGCGCACGATCCGCCCCTTGTCCTGGCTGATGAGCCGGCGACCCAGTTTCACGTCGATGGTCTTTCGGGCTGTGAGTGTCCCCTTCCACAGGCACTCGCCATTGGCTTCGATGAGCAGGGACTGCGCGGTGACGGCCGGAGGTGTGAGGCTCGGTGTCAGATCGAGCTTGAGATCGAGGTTTGACGCCGTCTCCGGAACCCTGAAGATCAGCCCGGAACGCTCGGCCGACGACCAGGAGGCCCAGTTCTCGGTCGACCCGAAGCCGTACCAGAGATAGTCCCGGCCATTGCCGCGCTGTCCGAACTCGACAACATCACCGGGTTCAAGGTCAGCGATGCGGGCGGGTTCGCGCGTCGACCTGAGCCAGTCATGGCGGCTAGGGGAAGTCAGCCTTCCGCTCAGACGGCCGAGAATGGAAGTCGGATCGCGGTATCCGAGAAGCCTCGCCAATCTCTCGCGACAGTTTCCTGTGCCAATGGCCCTGATCATCAACCAGTGCAGAAGGCGCTCACCGTGGGTAACGTCAAGGCTGCGGAGGACACTGCGCAAGTTTCGCCGGCACTTCTTCAGGTCCGCTTCCGTGAAGGCGCCGGCAGGCGCAACCGACGTCGCAACCGCAATCCGCCGGATCAGTGACAGGGACGCGAATTCTGCTTCCTTCCGATCAAGCGCCCTGCCCACGACCGAAAACAGATCGAACCACAGCCGATTGTGGTTGCGCGAGATTTCACGCAGGCGCTCGGGTGTTTCCTCGTCCTCGAACCAGGCATTGCTGCCGTGCGTGCGATAACTGCCGAGGATGCGCGGCAGTGTCACGACGCGGCCAGAGGCGGCGGCTGCAGCCACAAGGAAGGAATCAGCACAGATCCGCCAGTGCTGCTCTGCCATGGGGAACACGAGGCGAAGCGCCTTGCGGGTGAAGAGATTGCCGCTCGTCGGCATGAAGCGGAAATTGCCCGACGTCAGCACCTGACGAAAGACCTCGCCCTCTTCGACGAAGTGACAGAAGGGATGAAGCCCCGTGATCTGGCCCTGGCAATCGACGGTGCGAAGATAGAACTGGACGAAGGCGGTATCGTCGCCAATCATACTGAGGGCTGCCGCGACGGCGCCGGGATCGAGCATGTCATCCGAATCAAGAAAGACCACGAAGTCGCCGGAGCAGGCCGCGAACCCGGCATTCATCGCTGAGGCCTGGCCGCCATTTTCCTTCGTGATGATCCGGAGATCGGGATAGAGGGCCTGCAGTGATCGCATGATGTCCAGCGAGCCATCGGTTGATCCATCATCGACGACAATGACTTCGATATCATCATGCGTCTGCGCAAAGGCACTGGTGATTGCGTCAGCAACGAAGCGCTCGTAGTTGAAGTTGTTGATGAGGATCGAGACGCGCCTCGGCGTGTCAATGCCCTTGGCATGGAACCCATCCTGCTGGTGGGGCTTGTAGTGCACGTTCATCCTGCTTCACCCTCGAACTGCTGCAAGGCCGATCAAACCGGGCGGGCCCGTCTGCAATGGAGTGACATCTCAGTGCAGACGAAGGAATCACCACGGGAAGTTACTGAGATCTTAAAATGGAGCAGCAGCGGTTAATGCGCTGTTAATCGACGGATGGTATCTGTTGACCTCGAGGTCATCTACACGAAGGAGAGAGATCGAAATGTCGACGAAGATTGGACGCAGCCGCAAGGCGAAGGGATTGGTTGGAGCTGTTGTGCTCACGGCTTCGTTTACCTTGATGCCCATTTCGGATACGCTCGCCGAATCAGGTGGCTCGTGTGGTTTTGCCATCGGTGCGGTGGAAGGATCAGATGACTTCAGCAACAAGTCGAACTGCCTCGGGCCGACGAATCTCGGCTTCGGCGCGGAAGACCCGAACAAGGGCGGCGAAGCCCGCGGTCGCGGAAGCGACGTCGGCGGCGGAGACTCGGGCGGCGGCGCCGGCGGCTTCGGCTACTAGCCGGCAGCGGCAACGCACACCCTATTTCACAGTTTTCATTCCGGCACATAATCGCGCGACCATGATCGGTCGCGCGATTTCGAGCGTTTGTCAGCAGACGGATCGCGATTTTGAGCTTGTCGTCGTCGACGACGGTTCGACCGACGAGACCTTCGAAGTGGCCCGGCAATTCGCTTCACCGATCGCCGATCGCACCAAGCTCATAAGGCTCGACACCAACCTCGGGATCCCTGGTGCCCGCAATGTCTGCCTGAAGGCGGCGTCTGGCCGGATCGGGGCATTCCTCGACAGCGACGACGTCTGGCACCCGGACTTCCTGGCGACCATCCGGCGGGGATTCGAGGCAGCACCCGAAAGCATTTTCGCTTTCACAAACTATCTGAGCCGTGGACCGAAATTCACAGGCCCGGTCGTTCAGTTGCCGGATCCGGCCGGGGTTAAGGACCCGATCGAACTGATGCTGACCAAGCCCTACATTCACACGATGAGCTGTTTTGCCGCACCCATCCGCGACATGAGAGACGTCGGTGGCTTCAATACAAGATTGCAGCGCTTTTCCGATCTCGACATTTACGTGCGGCTCTTGGCCGGTAAGGATCATCAGCGGGGTTTGGCCTGGAAGGAGCGACCCTTCCTCGTCATTCCGCATGCGCCGGTCCTGAAGGAAATCCACCTGAAGGACAGGCCACTCGAATCCTATACGGCCGCATGGGAGACGAACAAGCGCCGCTTCCTGGATGAGATCTTCTCCTACCCCTACATGCGCCGCCGCAAGGGACTTCGCGACGTCTGCGAGAAGCACCTGGATGAGGGCCAGCGCCAGTTCTTCAAGAACTTTGACAAGCCAGCGGAGTCCGAACAGCTGCACGCCTGACATGGGGTCGAGGCTTGGGTCGGGTGAGAGTTGAACCGCGCCCTGCTCCAGCAGCGTGAGAACCGTGAGCAATGTGCCGCCTCCGTCGTGCGAGGGTTGAGAGCGCCAACGGATCTTGGAACGCGCAGATCACCCTGAGTTCAGTCGCACTATCATGGCCCAACCCTCAGGGGGTCCTCCCCATGGGAGGTCCACACTCGCTTCCCCTGTCGTCATGCAGATGGGCAAATCCTGAGGATGGTCTGCTCTGCTTGGACACCGGCACACGGCAAGGGAGCCATGTGATGCGCGAGGATAACGATAGAGACAGGATTGAGGACCACGCCAGAATTCGCGTCATGGTTGATTAACTGTCGATAGAACGCGCAATGATGGATCAGGGCGAGGGCGGTACGGACAGAATGGCTTGCTCCACCGGCCTGAAACATCGCATCTTGAAGTTGACAATCGATTCCAGCTGCCGTTCGCAGGGCCATGAAGCGCACCGGTTTCAAGACATGCACCGCCTGCGGCTGCGAAAAGCCGTTGGATGCCTTTGCTCCCGATCCCAGCAAGAAAAGCGGATACTCCGCCCACTGCAAGGAATGTCGTTCGAAGCGCTCCCGCGACTACTATTTGCGCAACAGAGAAAAGCGCATTGCTTGGCAGAAGCAATACACCGCGGCAAACCGTGCGAAAGTGAATGCCTATCACAGGGCCTATTACGCAAAGCACTACGAAGAGCATCTGGCAAGAAACCGCGCCTACTACCATCGAAAGCGGGCAGAGCGGCTGGCACGTGCCGAAATACCAGCTCCACCTGAAATCTCCTATGACAGCAGCAAGATCGACGACTGATCGAAGCCTCGATCAGGAGCTGTCTCGCCAACCGCGATGACGCCCTGGCATCTGCCCAAGACACTGAGGGTGGCGTCCGTTCGAGACGTCGAGCGACATGGGGTTGCGCTTGAACGCTGCGATGAAGCGAAAGCCTGCTGGCGTAGGAGTTATCGCAGCCTGTTATCGTCACTGGCGGAGAAAGCGGATATGCGGGCCGAAGGCGATCGCCGCGGAGAGCCATTCGGTTCCTGTCTTGCAACGTGAAAGCGCCCAGCCTTGCAGCCGAGCGCTTTCGTCGTCTTGGCTGCCGGACCGCAAGGGCCCCCACCGACAACCTCGATCGCCATGCTGCAAATCTGACACATCGGTGGTTAACAGGACCTGATCATCTTTGAATTCAGGGCCATGCTTGCCGCTGCAAGAGCGGACTGCCGATTTCGATGCTGTCGTCTTGCGCCTTCGCTGCAATCGACAAAACAGTCTCACACGTTACCGTTTGTTAAGCACTACACGCGATATGATAAAGTCGCACGCTTTCAACGGAGGAGGTTGATTCGGATATGATGATCAAGCAACTCTCGAAAGTGACCTGCAGCGCGATGGTTTCGCTGGCAGTTCTGTTGTTCGTGAACAACGAGGCTTCATCCGCCACACAGCGAAAATCCTCAGCTAGTGCTCCGCACAGCTATTGGGATACCTACAAGGAAGCAAAGGACTATGCGAGCGGTGGACTTGAGGTAAGGCGCGATTACGCAAAGGCGCGAGATCTCTATCTTCGCGTGGCCAATGGAAGAGATCGAGGCGCAGCAAAGTGGGCGCATTTTCAGCTGGGGAAACTCTATTCGCGGCCACCACTGAAGGATTATGGCAAGGCCAAGCATCATTTTCAGGCTGCAATCCGGATGGGCGAACTCTGGTCAGCCCGGTATCTGATCGACATTTATGGCAAGGAACAGCATACCGCAGCCAACCGGGCTAGGATGCTGGAACTGCTGACGCTCATGCGCGAGAGCGAAAATCACAAGATCCGCATCTCGGCACGACAGCTGGCACGCCAGTATGGCTTCGCCAGGTGAGCCCGAGAATTGGATTTCAGATCTCGACTTTCCCAGCTTTAGGCGACAGAGCGGAAGTTATTCAGACCGAGGCCATGTGACGTCGAGCCCTATGGTTCTAGCGCTTTCAGGTTCGTCTGTTCAACGCTGAACAGATGAGCAGTCATAAAGAATAACAGACTCGTGAAGCAGTGGAGCATCGCCCTAGCCTCGGGGCCCCTGCGT
>JAPLOT010000144.1 GCA_026400595.1 Alphaproteobacteria bacterium
GCGATCGACTGGAGTTCCATGAGGACGAAGCGCGGCACGACCAGCGGCGCGTCGAAGAAGTGCGTCTCGGCGATGTCGGCGATGCGGCCGTCGATGATGACGCTCGTATCGAGCAGCAGCGGCCGCCCGCCCTTCTGCTGCTTCGCAAACTCGATGTACGGAATGATGAAACGGAAATCGTCTTTCGTCTGAAGGATGAGCGAGACGGCAAGGTACGCCGTCAGCGTCGCGATGGCGATCTTGACGATGTCGGTGACGCCCTTGCCCAGGGTCGTCTCGTACATGTCGAGGACCGGCCCGAGCAGCGCCGCCACCACCACGCCGACCACGAGGCCGAAGAACACCGCCGAGATGACCTTGATGTCCTTGCGGCGAAACAGGGCGTCGAACACGATGATTGCCACCGCCCCGCCCGCAAAGCCGATCATGCCCCAGAGTTCGTTGCCGGTCCCCATCGCCCGGCCGAACGCGAACCCCGTTGCGGCCATCGCAAGAAAGAACAGGGTGCGAATAATGAAGACGAGCATAATGACGTCCTCCAATAAAATGGGATAATGGGCCGAATCATGATGGGGCTATTATAAGTGCAGACGGCCGGGGACTGCAAGATGTGGCAAGGGCGACAGCGGCAACCGCGGTTAACATGACAACGCTAATTTCAAGGTTTTGCGCGGCGGGTCTCCGGACCCACCGCGCTCGAAAGGGTGGTTCCTGACACAGAAAACAAGGCGTGCGCGGCAGGTCAGGAGAGTCTGTTGCCGAATTACCGTTCATGTAGGGTGCCGCGCTCGACCCACCTGTCGCGTATGACTTTCTCGTTCATTGAGTCGTTACCCGCATCAGATAATCGAGAATCGGTGATAAGTGGTGCACGGCGTCAGCCACGAGTCCAGCCTGCTTCGCAGCACTGATTTTGTCTTTAAGAAGCCTGCTTCGCGGAATTTCCCGGCGTATGACTAGCTCGGTCCTAAACCGTCTGTCTTGCAGCAGCACCCTCATAACGTCCCGAAGCATGCCCGCGTATTGGTTCTGAGTCGCCTCGCCTAGCACAGACGGCTGGACAAGCATCGGGTGGTCCACGTGCTCAACACCGATGCCCTTGTATGGACTGTCTGGGTTCTTATACCATGCACGCCGGCAACATAGCTGGAGTTCCCGGTGCTTGCCGGCCATCCTGACAATCTCCCGAAAAGGGTCAACCCCCGAATCGCAGAGCCTGCGGATAACAGTCTTGTCGTTGGCAAGAAGTTCAACATCAATACCCTCAGGCCTGAGGGCGATGCTGATATGCCAGGTCTTCGATGATTGTTCACCACCCAGGTTGAACCAAGTGTCGCCAAACTTCCAGTTCTTGACCCACTTCCCCTTATAGTGGCGTGCGGCCTTTCGCGCCGCGCTCTTCTCGGACAACAATTTGGCAAATGTGCGAAGTCGGACCTTGACGCGGGGGAGCATCGCCCGACGGTCCTGTGGGGCCAGATTCTGCAGGTTGAAATCCAGGTCATCAAGTCTCTCGAATTGCGCCATGTTTAAGTGCTCCACATACGCTAGCCAATGCTCCATGAGTAGTCGGCTGACGCGGTCTTTCGGAGAGAGGCTCTTGAACGCCTCGTAGATCTGACTCCAGGTGCAGCGGACCGTCTTGTAGGTCTTGGGTCTCCAACCAGCCCTTCGTGCATGAGCCTCTAACTGATCTTGGCTCAATGTAGCCCCAATCTTGCTTTCGACAAGCACTGTCCAGCCGGCGCTCCATATCCAAGCATCGGGAATGCCGAGTGCTTTTCGGCCGTCACCTTTCACCAAGTCGGCGGGGCGGCCTGTAATGGCTACAACACGCCTCCTGATGCTGTTGTCTGCAAGCGCGGGACAGCGTTGCAGTGAGAATCCAACCTCCCGGCAAAAGGGAACCTTCGCAAACCTCTTCAGAAACATTTTCAGAAACAAGCCGCGGTCGGCATTCTCGAGGATGGTCAAGAGGGACTTCGTTAGGTTGTTCTCCAACTGGCGCTGCTTGGCGCTAGGGC
>JAPLOT010000421.1 GCA_026400595.1 Alphaproteobacteria bacterium
CGGTAGACAAATCAGATTGCTGCGAACACCGCACCTACGATAGACAGCCAACGCCCGATCGGAGAGAGCATGCAGGCCAGCATCATGCCCCCTGCTCCATGAGACGCTGGAGCCGCCAGACCCAGATGGCGACAGACGCCATGATGACAATCAGCGCTGCAAGGAATGCCGGCCTGCCGAGGGCATCGGACAAGACCGGCATGATGCCGACGCCTTCCCGGATGACCGGCATGGCTTCTCCGGCAACTGTGGGCGCACCGGCACTGTCGGCTATGATCGCGGCAATGGTCTCCTTCGAGCGGGTAATGGGCTTCGGAGGTTGCGGCACATCCGGCGAGGTGCAGGTATGCCGAATGTCAGCAGTCTTAGGCAAAGCCCGCCAGAGTGCGGCTTCCGCGCGGCGGCGGCGAACAAGACCGGGGAGCTCCCTGCCGTCTTCCCCGGTCCATTTCATGAGTGCGGCTGGAACGGCATCGAAGGTGCCGGCATTCACGCGCTTCAGCAGCGTCGACCGGCGCAAGGCGGCAAAGCGTGAATTTCAGTGCTCTGTCCGGATCCCTCTGCAGGCGCAGGACACGGCGCATGTTGCCGGAACCTGTCGTTGTTTATTGCGGTTGCGGATGCAACCGAAGTCCGGCAGGCTCATGACTTCATCGATAATAGGCAATAGTGGGGAAGATGACGGTCACGCTCAAGGAGGTTGCGAAGCGGGCCGGCGTGTCGCGTTCGGCAGTGTCACGAACATTCACGCCAGGTGCCAGTGTCTCTGAGAAGACCAGGAAGAAGGTGGAGAAGGCGGCCCAGGCCCTGGGTTATATCCCCAGTTTTATCGCGCGAAGTCTGACAACGAAACGCACAAAGCTTATTGGTCTGGTCGCAAACAACTTCCACAACCCGGTCTTCCTTGAAGTCTTCGATCTCTATACCCGCGCCCTGCAAGAGCTCGAATTGCGACCATTACTTGTCAATTTGACCAATGAAGCGAACCCGGAGCAATCGCTGCGCATGCTTCGGCAATACAGCGTGGATGCAGTGATCTTGGCAACCTCTACACTGCCACCGAATTTTTCCATGGCATTCCGCGCTGCCAATGTACCAGTGGTACACGCCTTCGGCCGCTTCGATCCCGTGAGCGATGTGCATGTGGTCGGCATCGACAATGTAGTGGCGGGCCGCATGGCGGCGGATACGCTCGCCAACAGGGGCTATCGCAGCATCGCTCTCATCGGGGGGCCGGAGTACGCAACCTCCACGCAGGACCGCGTCGCTGGATTTTGCCAGCGGATGGATGAATTGGCCTTGCCCGTCACCGATATCAGCTATGCCGAGAATTACACTTATGCAGCAGGCAGGCGGGCGGTGACCGCGCTCTTGCAACGAACCCAGGCCGACGCAATATTCTGCGGCGATGACCTGATCTGCATGGGCGCGATGGATGCCGTACGGTCGCGAGGCCTGAAGATTCCCAGCGACGTCGGGTTCTTGGGTTTCAACGACATGGATATGGCGGCATGGGACGCCTACCAGCTCACGACGATCCGCCAGCCGATCCGCGAAATCATACTTGCTTCAGTAGACCTGGTCATGGAGCTCGCAGAAAACCAGGAGCGGCAGTCGGAAAACCGGCTGTTTCCCTGCAGCATCGTCGAGCGGTCAACTCTGAGACCCGTCAACGCAGGCTGAGGGGCCGCGCATCGATCCAGCCGCCGCCCTTGCGAGACGACTCAACAGCCGCCTTGATGGCCGCGATGGAGCGCAAGCCGTCGGCCGCTGTTGGATACTGACAGGAAAGCGGGTCGGCTGCGCGACCTTGCTGCCTTGCGGTAATGCTCTCCGCCAGGTCGGCGTAGAGATTGGCGAAGGCGACCAACATGCCTTCCGAGTGCCCCGTAGCAATCCGCGTGGCACGATCGGCTTCGGGTGATAGGTTGCCGCTTCCGCGCTCGATGACCTCGGTGCGCCCATTCACCGGGGTATAGTAAAGCTGGTCCGGCCATTGCTGGGCCCAGCGCAGTCCACCCTTCTCACCAAAGACGCGGATGTTGAAACCATGGAAGGAGCCTACGGCAACCGAACTGGTCCACAGCCTCACTGTCGTCCCACCGTCCATTCGCACATTGACCATCGCGTCATCTTCGAGTTGGCGGCTGTCAATGGTAGACACAAAGTCTGACGACAGCTCACGGGCATTCTGGCCCGAGATGTAACTCGCCATATGCAGGGCATGAATACCGCAATCAGCGAACTGTCCCGAGATTCCAGCTTGGGCCGGATCATAGCGCCAGCGCATGCGGGGGTTTTCGGCATCGGCCGCGTCGGCATGGAAGCCATGTGAGAACTCGACAACGATCATCCTGATCTTGCCAAGATCGCCGCGCGCGACCATGGCACGCATATGGCGCACCAGCGAATAACCGGTATAGCCATAATTGACGGCACAAATGGCGCCAGTGCGCTTGGCCGTCGCTGCAATGTCCTCAGCCTCCTCGATCGTCACCGTCATG
>JAPLOT010000522.1 GCA_026400595.1 Alphaproteobacteria bacterium
GTGGCGGCAATGGCCGATCTCCGTCACGCGGTTTCGGACGCGAGTGCCGTCATGCGTCGCCACGGGGAGACTGTGGCGGAGGCCTGTGCGGCGCCGCTCATCGAAGCCTTTCGCGATGGCCCCAACGCCGGCATGTTCGAGGAACTCGACATGGTCATGGGTGCCTTCGTGGATTTGTTCCGCAAGGAGACGAAGCGGCTTGAAGCCCAGGGGCAGACAGTGCTGCGCCGCATCGATGAACTGACCGCCCAGCTTGCAACCGAACACGCCCGGCAGGAGCAGCAATACCGGGACCTTGTGGCGCGTTCTGACGTCGAGCGCCAGCATGCCGCCGAGCGCGCCAGCCTGCAAAAGCGCCATCTGGGCTTGACGCGCGCCCAGCATGATCTGGCCAACTGCCGTCAGAAGCACAAAGCCATGGAAGTTCAGCACCGCCGGCTGATGGCGGAACTCTCCGACTTGCGCGACCGGCGGTTTGGCTTGCGCAAGGGTGTCGCCGAGCACCTGTCGCAAGCGCTGGCGCCAATGGTTCGGGTGACGGTTCGGCAGGCCGGCGACCGCTCGGCCTATGAGGCCGTTCTGAAGGAGATGCTCAGGGGATGCGGTCTGCAGTATGTGCGGCTTGTCGCCAGGATCGTCGAGGCGATCTCCCCGGAAGAACTGTCGCGCCTCATCCGCAAGGGCGATACCGCGCGCCTGGCGCAGGATGCTGGTATTGGCGAGGACCATGCATTGAGGATCCTGTCTCATCTCAAGGCATCCGATCAGTTGCCAGGACTCGAAACCGTCGACCTCGAGGACGAACCTCTGATCTCGCTCAAGGATGGCGCTGACTACAAGAACTCCGCGGGGCTCTCGACGGGCCAGCGCTGCACGGTCATTCTGCCGATCCTGCTCTTGCAAAGCGAAAGGCCGCTGCTGATTGATCAACCGGAGGACAATCTCGACAATGCCTTCGTCTATCACACGATCGTCCGGAACCTCCGTGAGGCGAAGGGTGGCCGGCAGCTGATCTTTGCCACACACAATCCCAACATTCCGGTTCTTGGCGAGGCGGATCGCGTGTTCGTGTTCTCCTCTGATGGTCGCAAAGGCGGCGTCACCCATATGGGACGCGTCGATGATGTAAAGGACCAGGTCGAACATCTGCTCGAAGGCGGCAAGGAAGCCTTTATTCTTCGCATGCAGCGTTATGGTCATTGAGGTCCAGGCATGGATGGCCCGGAGGACCTGCTCGCTGCTCTGGACAGTGAGGACTGGCAAGAGATCCGCGATGGTGTTGAAGAGGCAGGAGAGGCCTTGCGCACCGCCAACATGCCAGCAACGCTCGGGCCCGCCGTCGCGCAGAAACTCCTGCGGCTGTCACGCCATGCAAACTGGCAGGTTCGCAAGGCTGTGGCGCATGCAGCACTTTACCTTCGCCATGACCTTTTCCACGCGATCATCGCCAACCTGATCGATGATGACAACATCTGGGTCTCAGATGTTGCCCGCAGGACGCTCTCGCGCCGCAGTGAACTGAGCCGCGCAGAGGTTGAGACGCCTGATCCGGCCGATGCAGACAACCGCATGCTGGACGAACTCGAGCGCCGCCACGGACGCAAGGTGCGGAAGTTGGTGCTAGAGCTTGCGGAAAGGCGTCACCACCGCTTTGTGAAGGAAACCTACCATGAGATCATTCGGATCCTGTCGCCGCTCGACGGCTGCATGCTCAATCTCAAACACGAGCTATCCTCCCGACCCGGCATGGAACAGACCGCCGAGCGGGTGACGCGTGGCCATCAGTATGTGGGCCTGATCTCACAGTTCCTGGACAATCTGCGGGAATTCACTGTCGGGACTCCCGCCGAAACCACGCGTGAATGCCTGTCGTCGATCATTCGCGAGGCTGCAACCCTCGCTCAGCAGGGTATCGACCTGCCAGATGCCGGCTTCGAGTTCAGACTGAACCTTCCCGAGAGCCTGTTCCTCGCTGGTCATCGATCGCGGCTGCTGCAGGCGTTCATCAATATATTCACCAATGCCATCGAGGCTTGTGAGGTGATGGACCGATCGGGGCTTGTCTCGATAAGCCTCGAACGTCAGGCGGACGCCTATGCCCGGATTGTCATTGCCGGCAATGGCTGCGGCATGGCCCACGACGCCGTACGCGACTGCGTCGATCTCTTCAGTTCCGGAAAACCCAGTGGCATGGGCTTCGGCCTGCCGATTGCCCGCAAGGTGATCGAGCAGGATCATTGCGGGACGCTCGCCATCGAGAGCACTGCAGGCGAGGGCACAGCGGTGACGATCCTGCTGCCGGTCGAGCGTCTGGATGCGGAGGTGTCATGAGTGCTCACACCGCTCTCGTGGTCGAGGATGAGCATGATATGGCAATCGAGATCGGCGATCTTCTCTCCTCGATGGGCTACAACCATGTCTCGGCTGACAATCTTGCCGATGCCCGCCGCTTGCTGGGCGAGAGAGACTTTTGCTTTGTCCTGCTCGACCTGCAGATCAAACCGGAGAAATACTCGATCCGGCCGCGGGTTGAAGCCGGGATGACGTTCCTGCGCGCGCTTCGTGAGATGCACCCCCGGCGGAGCGCCAATGACATGCATCTGCTTCCTGTCATCGTGGTCAGTGGCCACGCCAAGGAGCACGAGGATATCGTGCGGGCCTTTCAGGCTGGTGCAAACGACTTTGTGAGAAAGCCACTCGGACAATTCGGCCAGGATCTTTCCGCAAAGATCATGACCTGTCTTGAGCGCGCTGGCCGCGGACATCATGATGCCTGCCTCGCCACTGGCTGCGACAGTGATGAGAGCCGCGCCGGCGCGTCGCTCGAACATACGCCAGATTACCGGCAGGTCTGGTTCCGGGGGGAGTGCTATCTGTTCGGCCCGCTCCAAAGCGAAGTAATACGCCTCCTCCATGAGGCCTCGAAAACTGGAAGGCCGTGGGTCCCGGGCAAGAAGGTTCTGAAGAACGCAGGATCCGGGGATTCGGCCTCAAAGATCGGCAATCTCTTTCGCAAGCATGACAGCTGGAAGAAACTCCTCATCTCAAATGGCCGCGGCGACTACCGCCTTGCAGATGGGTAGCAGGTCACGGACCTAGACGCCTGTCCATGAATGTCTGGAGCATCCGCGGCTGAGCTTGACGCGCTACGGTCAGGACTCATAACCAGAAGATGACCGTTGCGGCGATGCAGATGGCTCGCGTTCGAGCCCCCCTTTTGAGAGGCTTGCCGCTGTTCGGTGCGCTTTCAGATGGGTGCTGTCGATCATGATGGTTTCGCCGTCTGACCCCGGTTCCGCCAGCTCCCGGAACATGCGCGCAAAGACACCAAGGCGTGACCACCTGACAAACCGATTGTAGAGCGTCTTGTGCGGCCCATACTCGGCAGGTGCATCCCGCCATCGCAGGCCATTGCGGATGACATGGATGATACCGCTTAAGACCGTGCGGTCGTCAGACCGAGCAACGCCGCGTGGTTTCGGGAACTTGTGTTGTATGCGCTTCAGGAGCTCTTGGTCGAGCCAGAACTGATGCGACATGGGCAATCCTCCTGTTGCCCCTTGAATCACGATGCAGCAGGGAATGGTATCGACCATCGCAAAGGTCGCTCGGCGCGACAATGCAGTCTTCCGACAAAAAACACCCGGATGACCGCTTCGAGCCCAAAGCCGTAGTCCGAGGTGTCGGGCGTCGTCATGTCTCTCAGGCACTGCTAGCCTGGTAGTCGGACGCGCG
>JAPLOT010000259.1 GCA_026400595.1 Alphaproteobacteria bacterium
GCAAGTCCAGCCACCGCGGCACCTTTGGTACCGCTGTGCCGCTGTGGAAGGACTGTTTCGACTCGCTGAACAAGTTGCGGCCTAGCGCGGAGTGAAGTTAGACGGAATCACGGATTCCCCCTCCCCCTTGTGGGGAGGGCCGGGGTGGGGGTCGGGAGATCTATCAGGCAAACAATGAATTCAAGTGGTCGAGTTCGGAGCGACCCCCACCCTTGATCCCTCCCCACAAGGGGGAGGGAAGTCCAAGTTGGTTCCAACTCGAATCATTCTGTTCTAGACCGTGATCTGGCTGCCCACCTCCACCACGCGGTCGGTCGGCAGGCGGAAGTAGTGGCTGGCATCATCCGCATTGCGCGCCATGGCGATGAAGAGCTGATCCTGCCACAGGGGCATGCCTTCGTGCCGGGACGCACGCACATTGCGGCGCGACAGGAAAAAGGACGTCGTCATGATGTCGAATTTCCATCCTGCCTTGCGCGCCAGGGCCAGCGCCTTGGGCACATGCGGCGTCTCCATGTAGCCGAAGGTAACGATCAACGAACTGAACATGTCGTTCAGCGGCATGTATTTCACCTTTTCCGCGTCCGGTACGGCGGGCAAGTCGCTGGTGCGGATGGTCAGCACCACGTTCTCCTCATGCAGGACCCTGTAGTGTTTGAGACTGTGCAGCAGCGCCGTGGGCGCGCTCTCGGGATCAGAGGTGAAGAACACCGCCGTGCCGGCAACGCGATGCGGCGGCCGCTTCGCCAGGCTGTCGGCCAGGCCCTTGAGCGGCACTTCCGAGCGCCGCGTCTTCTCGAACAGGATCCGCGTGCCGCGCCGCCAGGTCCACATTACCAGCACGAGCGTTGCGCCGATGGCCAGCGGCACCCAGCCACCCTCGTGGATCTTCAGCGCATTGGCGCCAAGAAAGATCACGTCCAGCGCCAGCAGCGGCAGCATGAGCGCCAGTGCGGAGGCGAGCGACCATTTCCAGTATTTCCAGATCACGAAGATGGCCATGGTGGCGGTCACCACCATCGTGCCGGTCACCGCGATGCCATAGGCCGAGGCGAGGCTCGATGAGGTCTGGAACAGCAGCACCAGAATGAGCACCCCGATCAGCAGCAGCCAGTTGATCTGCGGCATGTAGATCTGCCCGGCATGGGCTTCCGAGGTGAAGCGGATCTCCATGCGGGGCAGCAGTCCCAGCTGGATCGCCTGGCGGGTGAGCGAATAGGCGCCAGTGATCACTGCCTGGCTTGCGATGATGGTCGCTGCGGTGGCCAGCACCACCATCGGCAGCAGGGCCCAGTCCGGTACCATGAGGAAGAAGGGGCTCTCGATCGCCGCGGGATTGGCCAGCAGGAAGGCGCCCTGTCCGAGGTAGTTCAAGGCGAGGCAGGGCAGCACCACGGCGATCCAGGCCGCCTGAATCGGCCGCTTGCCGAAATGTCCGAGGTCGGCATAAAGCGCTTCCGCGCCCGTCACGGCCAGAAAGACGGCACCAAGTGTAACCAGACCGATGACGCCGTGGCTGGCCAGGAACGAGATGGCATAAGCCGGATTGAAGGCGTGGAAGATGCCTGGGTGATCGCCGATGTGGATCAGGCCCGCCAGCCCCATGGCAATGAACCACACCAGCGTGATCGGTCCGAAGAATTTCGCCACACTGGCCGTTCCATGCGATTGGACGGCGAAGAGCCCCACGATGATCGCCACCGTGATCCATAGCACATAGGGCTCGAAAGCCGGCGTCACGATCTTGAGGCCTTCCACCGCGGAGAGCACCGAGATGGCGGGCGTGATGATTGCATCGCCGTAGAAGAGGGCTGCACCGATCATACCCAGTACGGGAATGAAGACGAGGTTGGTTCCCATGGCGCGCTGCGCCAGGGCCATCAAGGACAAGGTACCGCCTTCGCCCTTGTTGTCGGCATTGAGCAGGATCACGACATACTTGAGCGTCACGATGAGGATGAGCGCCCAGAGAATGAGCGACAAGACGCCGTAGATCATCGGCTCGTTGATGGCGCTGTCCTTGCGCATGGCGGCCAGAACAGCCTCGCGCAAGGCGTAGAGCGGGCTGGTGCCAATGTCCCCATAGACGACGCCGATCGAGCCCAGTGTCAGAATCCAGAAACTTGGCGGCGTATGGCCGTGTCCCTGAACTGCTGGATCGTCGGGCGCCTCTGTCGTATCGCGTGATGCCGTCATGTCGCTTCTCCCTTGCCTCTGTCGCATCGCAACAGGGCGGCGATATGCGCCGGATTCGGGCATTCCGCCTGCGCGGATTTTGCGACGCAGCATTGTCGGATTTGAAAAGTAAGTCAACGTGACCTGTCTCGTGATCGCAATGCTGTGGGCTGTAACACCTTCATGCAACGCAGAGATTCCATATTGATTGACAATTCAGTCAAAATCCGGTGAATCCGGAGGCTGGTGGAACAATCAAGGTCCTGTCATGGCCAGCAAGCCTCAGCGCAATCTCGCCAAGTCCAACGCCCAGTATCAACGAGCGGTGAAGCGCCTGCCGCTCGGCGTCTCTTCCACCTTCCGCTACTGGGGCGATGACCGCACCATCTACGTCGATCACGGCAAGGGCGGATGCACCTGGGACATCGACGGCAACTGCTACGTCGACTACCGCCTCGGCTATGGCCCGGCGATACTTGGCTATGCGGATGACCGCGTCGATGCCGCTGCACGGCGCGGCATGGAGGTGGGCGGCGTCTTCGCGCTTTCGACCGAGCGCGAGTTGATCGTCGCCGACCGCATTGCGAAGATGGTGCCCGCCGCCGAACTCGTGCGCTTCTCCAATTCCGGCACCGAAGCCGTCATGGCCGCGCTGCGGTTGGCCCGCGCACACACCGGCCGCGACAGCTACCTGCTGGTCGAGGGCGGCTACCACGGCCTCTTCGACGCCGCCATGTGGATGGCCAACATGGACGAATGGGATCATCGCTCCAACCGCGATCCCGAGATCGTGTCCTATGGCAAGGGCATCCCGCGCACGCTGAAGGAACTGGCCCACCTCGTGCCGATGAACAGTTGTGAACGTCTCGAGGACACCTTCAAGCGCCACGGAAACACGCTGGCTGCGATGCTGATCGAGCCCATCCAGGGCAACTGCTGCGCCATCTCGGCCGATCCGGAATACGTGAAGCTCGCCCGCGAGCTCTGCACCAGATATGGGGTACTGCTCATCATCGACGAGGTGAAGACCGGTTTCCGCGTCGGCAAGGGCGGCATCCAGGGCATTCTCGGGGTGACGCCCGACATCACCACCTTTGCCAAGGCTGTCGCCAACGGCTATCCGATCGCCGTGGTCGCCGGACGCGAGGAGGTGATGCGCACCTTCCGCTATGGCGGCGCCTCGCATGGCGGCACATATACAGCGCACTCCGTTTCGCTTGCCGCCGCCGAGGAATGCCTGCGCATTCTCGATGAAACGCCTGCACTCGAAACCCTCGCGACCTATGGCGAAAGGCTGAAGACAGGCATCACGAAGATTCTCGATGCCCGCGGCATCGTCCACTCCTATACCGGCCATTCTTCCATGTTCGGCCTTTTCTTCGCAGAACGTCCGCCCAGCAATTATCGCGAATGGAAGAAATCAGACTATTCCTTCTATGATCAGATGGCCCATTACCTGCATGACCTCGGCGTCATCTGCGAGCCCGACTCGCGGGAACCCTGGTTCATGTGCGAGGCGCATGGCCTTGACACAGCCTGCCTCGCCGATACGCTGAAG
>JAPLOT010000131.1 GCA_026400595.1 Alphaproteobacteria bacterium
TCGACAATGACGGTACGCTGTGGTGCGAGCAACCGGCTTACTTCCAGCTCATCTTCGGCATCGACCGCATTCGCGCCCTGGCGCCCGAGCATCCCGAATGGAAAGATCAGGAGCCCTACAAGAGCGTGCTGGCAGGGGACATTCAGGCGCTGGCCGCCCAGGGCGAGCACGCCCTTCTCGAAGTCATCATGCAGACACATGCCGGCATGTCGACCGAACAGTTTCTCGACATCGCCAAGCAATGGCTCGCCACTGCCGAGCACCCGAGGTTCAAGCGGCGCTACGATACGCTGATCTACCAGCCCATGCTTGAACTGCTCGTCCATCTCCGCAGCCAGGGCTACCAGACCTGGATCGTCTCCGGCGGCGGCATCGAGTTCATCCGCGCCTTTGCCGAACCCGTCTACGGCATCCCGCCCCAGCAGGTCGTGGGGTCCAGCATCATTACGGAGTTCCAGATCGTCGACGGCCAGCCGCAGCTGATGCGGTTGCCGAAGATCGACTTCATCGACGACAAGGCCGGCAAACCGGTCGGCATCAACAAGTTCATCGGACGGCGCCCGGTCTTTGCGGCGGGCAACTCGGATGGCGATCTGGAGATGCTGCAGTGGACGACGGCGGGCGACGGGCCGCACTTCGGCATGATCGTTCATCACACCGATGCCGAACGCGAATATGCCTATGACCGGCAATCGTCCATTGGCCGCCTCGACAAGGCGCTTGACCAGTCCGCGGCCAATGACTGGCTGGTGGTGGACATGAAGAATGACTGGACCAGGATTTTCCCGGCGATGTAAGCTTCGCCGATGTTGAGGTCTTTTCTCGCGCGTGCGCTCCTGGTCATCGGTTGTCTTCTGACGTGGGCCAGCCTCGCCGCAGCAGCGGATGTCGAGGCCTTTGCGGGCAGTGCGGCCTGTTCCGAATGCCATGCGGACGAAACCGCTGCCTGGGCCGGGTCTCATCACGGCTGGGCCTTGCGGGAACCGGTGGAAGGCGCTGTTCTGGGCGATTTCGACAATGCGACCTTCTCGCACAAGGGCATCGCGACGCGGTTCTTCAGGGACGGTGGCCGCTTCATGGTCGAGACCGACGGCCCCGACGGCAAGCTGGTCGCCTATCCGATCCGCTATGCGGTTGGCGTCACGCCACTCCAGCAATATCTGGTCGAAACCGGCAATGGCCGGCTCCAGGCGCTCGACATCGCGTGGGATACGGTGGCGCAGAAATGGTACCACCTCTATCCCGATACGGATGTGGGTGCGGGCAACGGGCTGCACTGGACCGGCTCCTACAAGAACTGGCAGGCACGATGCGCAGCCTGCCACCAGACCGGCTTCGACAAGGGCTTCGATCCGAAGACGGCCACCTACCAAAGCAAGTGGACGGAACTCACGGTCTCCTGCGAATCCTGTCACGGTCCGTCATCGGATCATGTCGCCTGGGCACGGCAATCGCCACGGTCGTCACCGGCGCCGCAGATGCTGAAGCTCGGACCTGGACAACAGGCCAATGAACTGGCCGTCTGCGGACCTTGCCATGCACGGCGCGAAGCCTTCGAGCAGAAGAACGCGCCGATCGGAGCGCCCATCGGCGACCACTATAATCTCTCGCTGCTGACTCCCGATCTCTACTTCGGTGACGGCCAGCAGAATGCCGAGGTCTTCATTCTCGGGTCCTTCCTTCAGTCCAAGATGAAGGCCAAGGGGGTTACCTGTTCCAACTGCCACGAACCCCATGCCGGAAAGCTGGTGGCAGAAGGCAACGCCGTCTGCACGCAATGCCACGGCACGGCAGGCAATGCGGCTTTCCCCAGTCTTGCGCTCAAGGACTATGACACCGAGGCGCATACCCACCACAAGGCTGGCAGCGAGGCCGCGCAGTGCGTCAGCTGCCACATGCCTGACCGCGCCTATATGGTGAACGACCGCCGCCGCGATCACTTCTTCCGCAAGCCCGATCCGCTGCAGTCCAAGGCCGCAGGCGCGCCGGATGCCTGTACGACCTGCCACACCGACAAGTCCGCCGAATGGGCCGCCGGACAGATTGCCGCGTGGTTCCCGGATGCCGACCGGGGCTGGCAGGATCGCGCGGCCCTGATCGCATTCAATGGCGGCGAAAGGACACAGCCGGTCTTCGATGCGCTGGCCGCCTATGCCATGGATCTGGATCGCCCGGATATCGTGCGCGCAACGGCGGTCGGGGCCTTGCGGGAAGGCACTGGCCCGCAGGTGAACGACGCGCTCAAGGCGCTTCTGTCCGATCGCAGCGAACTGGTCCGGACCGCTGCGGTACCGCTGTTCCGGCAGGTTGATCAGCAGACGAAACTTGCCCTCTTGGCTCCGCTGCTCGGCGATCCGTCACGCCAGGTGCGGCACGCGGCCGCGATCGAACTTGCCGGCGGCGACCTTGCGGCCCTCGACGCGCCCACACGTGAGGCGCTGACCAAGGCCCTCGGCGAATACATGGACTCGCGGCTGGCCAATGCCGACATGCCGGAAGCGCATATGGCGCTGGCGGGACTGGCACTCAGCATGCGCAAGTGGGAGGAGGCCGAGTCGGCATTCAATCAGGCCGGCAAAATCGATCCACAACTCGAACAGGCCTGGCTTACCCTGGCGCGGCTGCGCGCGGCCCTGGGTGACGAGGCCGGCGCTGAGGCCTATCTGCAGAAGGGGCTGCAATACCTGCCGCAAGGCATCGGACTGCTGTTCGAGCGCGCCGCGCTCGAAACCCGCCGCGGCAATGACGCGCGTGCCATCGACTGGTACCGCCGGATCATCGCTGCCGACTCCGCCATCGTCGATGCCTGGCTTGGCCTGGGTGCCGCGGCCTTGCGCAGCCGCCAGCCGGCACTGGCCATCGATGCGGCCGGCAAGGCAATCGCATTGGCGCCCGCCTCGGCGGACGCGCACGTGATCGCCGCTTACGGCTCCTACCTTCAGGGGGACCTGCCGAAGGCAAGGGAGAATGCCCGCCGGGCGCGCGAACTGGCGCCTGGCCTGCAGCTTCCGGCTGAACTCGACAGTCTGCTGAAGAATTAAAGCATCGCTATCCGGGCTGATCTGCTTGACGTTGTTCTTGATATGCGCCATGCAAATTCCCACTCGATCAATGTACTTTGTGTAAACAAGGTATCTCCAGGCGGGGATGGACAATCGTGCGGCCGCGCGAAGGCCTTGCGGAACTGCCGATCAGCACGGCGCGAGCCTTGGGCGGCCTTCGAATTTTGCGTCAGGTTCGGCGGGATTGTCGAAATCCGGACAATCTCCGTTCACGATCTGTGGTCAATCCCCATGGAAATGACAGGTGGCAGGTGAGGCCTGAGGGAACGGGTTCAGGCAGGACCTCCACAATCACAAGTGATGACAGGCTGGACGGCCATATGCCTGCTTGCCGAAAGATTTGAACTGGGAGTTGCAGAGATGATGACAATGAAATCCATGATGGCGGCCCTGTTCGCGGGAACATTGCTGGCCGGAAGCTGCATGACGGCAACCAGCCATGCGCAGACTCAGGCGGCGGCGGTCGGCGCCGACGCGGTGGACGAGGAGCCGGCACCCCTCAGTGCCGAAGAGATGGAAGTGCTCGTCGCGCGGATCGCGCTCTATCCTGACGAATTGATCGCCGTCATCACCGCGGCCTCTCTCTATCCGCTGCAGATCGTCGAAGCCCAGCGCTTCCTCGACGAGAGCAAGACCAAGAAGGATCTGAAGCCGAAGGAGACATGGGACGGCAGCGTCGTTTCACTCTTGAACTATCCCGAAGTCGTCAAGATGATGAGCGACGATCTCGACTGGACTCAGCTGCTGGGCGAAGCGATCGTCAACCAGCAGAAGGACGTGCTCGCGGCGATCCAGTTCCTGCGCGAGAAGGCCGTCGCCAATGGCGTCATAAAGTCCGACGACAAGGTGAAAGTGGTCAAGGAGGAGGACAACATCGTCATCCAGCCTGCGAGCACCGAAGTCATCTATGTCCCGCAGTATCCGCCGGAGATGCTCTACGAGCCGGACTACATCTACCGGCCCATCGCCTACTATCCCGATCCCTATCCCTACTACTACAGCCCAATCGCGCCGTTCTTCGCGGGCGCCGTTACGGGCGCCATCTGGGCCGGCGTCGTCGACTGGGATGACGGCTTCTGGGGTGGAAACTGGGGCAATAACTGGGGCAACGACATCGACATTGATTGCAACAAGTGCATCATCGGTGGCGACTTCAACGGGAAGCTCGACATCAACAATGTCGACTGGAAGAACGTCGATCGCAGCAAGATCAAGTTTGACAAAAACCAGCTGAACAAGATCGACCGGTCGAAGGTCAAGACCAACATCAAGAACAACGACCGCAACAAGATCACCAACAAAGCTGGCGACCTGAAGAAGAACCGGCCGACGACCCTGCCCGGCAAGGGCAACCGGCCCACCAAGGACGTGCGGGCCAGCACGCTCGAAGGTCTGAAGAAGCAGCCTGGCGCCAGGCCGGCAGACAAGATGGCGAGGCCGGGACAGGGTGCAGGAGACAAGATGGCCAGGCCCGGACAGGACTTCGGTGGCAAGCGTCCAGAAGGCGGCAAGATCGACCGCCCGGTCGGCAAGCCCAAGCCTGCCGCGCGCCCGGACAATCGTCCGAAGACCCCATCGCCGATGGGCGACATGAAGCGCGGCCGCGATGCGAAGTTCGACTCCAATCGCGGCGCCAAGTCGATGGGCGGCGGCGGATACAAGAAACCCAATCTCGGTGGCGGCGGCGGCCAGAAGATGAAGAAGCGTCCGATGCCAAAGGGCGGCGGCGGCCATCGGGGCGGCGGCCGCGGCCGGCGTTGAGCGAAGCATCGGGAGGACAGGACATGACCATGACCATCAAGCGTTTGATTTCTTCTGCATTGCTCGGCACGGCGCTCGTTTTCGGGACCGTGCCCCTTGCAGCACCTGCCCATGCGCTGTCGGACCGGCTGGAGGCCTTCATCGGCGCCGAGCCGCCGCTCTTCGCCACGGCCGACGAGGGCGTTGCCGCCTTCAAGGCGGCGATGGCAACCGGCGATCTCGTGCAGATCTCGAAGCTGCTGGGACTCGATGCCGACAAGGTGAAGGCCGCCGAGGGCATTGCCGACCGGATCGGCGAGATGAAGGAGGCCACCGCCAGGCTGGTGACCGTCGAAGGCGAGGGTGACGAGCGCATCATCAGCATCGGTTCGGAGGTCTGGCCATTCCCGTTCCCGCTGGTCAAGAGCGAGAAGGACGGCAAGTGGGCCTTCGACACGGTGGCCGGCATCGAGGAAATCGTGAACCGCCGCATCGGCGAGAACGAACTCCACGCGATCGAGACCGCGCGGACTTATGTGGAGGCCCAGCGTGACTACGCGGCGGAGGACCGGGACGCCGACGGCGTGCTCGAATATGCCCAGAAGCTGATCAGCACCGAGGGCCAGACCGATGGCCTCTATTGGCCGATCGAACAGGGTGACGGCGTCAGCCCGGTGGGTCCCAACATCGATCTGGCCGCGCTCGACAAGGCGGCACAGGGCGACGGCTATTTCGGCTACAAGTTCCGCGTCCTGCGCGGCCAGGGCAACCAGGTGGCCGGTGGGCGCTATGACTATGTCATCAATGGCAACATGATCGGCGGCTTCGGTCTCATCGCCTGGCCGGCGCGCTATGCCGAGACCGGCGTCAGCACATTTGTGATCAGCCACGCGGGTATCCTCTATGAAAAGGACCTGGGACCGGATACCGAGAAGCTGGCCAGTGAGATTCGCCGTTTCAACCCCGACAGCAGTTGGGACGTTGTGAACGACTAAGCAAGGGCGACCACCGGCTGTCGGTCTGTGCCGATCGGGGCACGGGCCGGCCAACACTGGTCAATCGAAGTGGGGAATGGAGATGAAGAAACTAGCAGCCGAGGTATTCGGCACGTTCTGGCTTGTCCTTGGCGGCTGCGGCGCCGCGGTGCTGGCCACGGGTTACCCCGATGTGGGAATCGGGTTTCTGGGAGTTGCTCTTGCCTTTGGTCTGACCGTCCTGACGATGGCCTATGCAGTTGGGCATCTCTCGGGCGGCCATTTCAATCCGGCCGTTACGGTGGGTCTGGCGGTCGCCGGGCGCTTCAACTGGGGCAGCGTTCCCGGTTATGTCGTCGCGCAGTTGGTTGGCTCGGTCCTCGCCGCCGCCGTGCTTTACCTTATCGCCACTGGCAAGGCCGATGCGGTGATTGGCGGTTTTGCTTCCAACGGCTATGGCGAACATTCGCCCGGGAAGTATTCACTTTTTGCAGCCCTGATCACGGAAGTGGTACTGACGGCTTTCTTTTTGATCGTCATACTGGGGGCCACCAGCAAGCGGGCGCCGGCCGGTTTCGCGCCGATTGCCATCGGCCTCGCACTGACGCTCATCCACCTTGTTTCCGTTCCGGTGACGAATGCGTCGGTCAACCCGGCACGGTCCACAGGCGTTGCCTTTTTTGCCGAGGGCGGCTGGGCACTGCAGCAGCTCTGGCTCTTCTGGCTGGCGCCGCTTGCAGGCGCTGCCATCGGTGCCTTGATCTATCAGGCTCTCCTCGCGGAAGACTGATCGTCCGGCGCAACTGCAGATGAAACCATGAAGCAGGGTACCGCATTTGCGGTCCCTGCTTCATCAATGCTACAAGCGGCCGATAGAGTTAAGAATTAACTAATTTGCCTCAAACTCGACTGAAATCCGATGCTTGCGTGTAGGCCGTAGACACTTGACATGACCATAAGACTAGACCGCCGCGCATTTTCCATCGGTGCCATGTCCCTCGGACTGACCGGGTGCGCCGGCGCGACCGTCGAGCAGTTGCGCGATCCGGTGCCGGAGCCCTTGCTCGATCAGGCGGCCTTGCCGGGTTACAAGAACATCAGATACTGGGGCGACGATGCCGGCTCCATCGATCCGGCCGTGCTCCACGAGATTGCCGCGCAGCAGGCCCGCGGCCTGAAGTCGAACCGCCGCTATTTCCTCTCGATCTCGGGCGGCGGAAGCAGCGGCGCCTATGGGGCAGGGCTGCTTTTCGGCTGGTCGGCTGCAGGCACACGCCCCGAGTTCACGATCGTGACCGGCATCAGCACCGGCTCGCTCACGGCCCCCTTTGCCTTCCTCGGCCATCCCTATGATGACGAGCTTCGCGCGGCCTATACCGAGATCGAGGGGTCGGACATCTTCGTGCGTCGCAGCCTGTTCGGCATCATCGGATCGGATTCCGCTGCCGACAACTCGCCGTTGCGGAAGTTGGTGTCGAACTACGTGACGGAGAAGATGATGGCGGGACTGGTGCGCGAGCACGCGCGCGGCCGCCGGCTCCTGATCGGCACCACCAACATCGATGCCGAGCGCCCGGTCATCTGGGATATCGGCGCGATCGCCGGTAGCGGCCAGCCCGGCAGCGAAAAGCTGATCGAGGACATCCTTGTCGCATCGGCCTCGATCCCCGGGGTCTTCCCGCCCGTTCGGCTCAATGTGGTGGCCGATGGCCAGCGATTCGACGAACTCCATGTCGATGGTGGCACCAGCAACCAGGCCTTCCTGTTTCCCTCGAACTTCTCGACGCGGGACGCCGACTTGGAAACGGGCTTCAAGCGGGAGCGAACGCTCTACGTGATCCGGAACGGTAAGGTCACGCCGGAATACTCGCAAGTAAAGCCGAGGCTGACCGCCATCGTGGCCAAATCCGTCAGCTCGCTGATCAAGAATCAGGGTATCGGCGATCTCTATCGCATGTATGCGCTGGCACAGCGTGACAATATCGCCTTTAATGCGACCTGGGTTCCCGAAAGCTTCACCATGGAGGAGACGACGCCCTTCGAGCCGAAGTTCATGCGGGCGCTGTTTGATCTTGGTTACGAAGAGGGACGGTCGGGAATCAACTGGAAGCAGCAGCCGCCATAACCTAATGAAACGATTGCCTTAAGGCAGCCACGAAGTTGATGTTCTGTGATCGTTCGCGAATTGAGAGACAGAGGAATTTCCGATGATGAAGACAACACTTACACGGCGTGGCGTGTTGCTGGGAGCGGGCGGTCTGGCCGCCACCATGGTGTCCGGCACCGCTGCGCTTGCCGACGGCAATGACGATCCCTATCCGCTGCCGCCGTTCAACTACAGCAAGCTGCCGGAAGCCTTCCGGCCGGCGGTGGTTGACTACAAGACCCGCCAGTGGCCAGGCACCATCATCGTCGACAC
Source organism: Alphaproteobacteria bacterium (assembly GCA_026400595.1). GTDB lineage: Bacteria > Pseudomonadota > Alphaproteobacteria > Rhizobiales > Aestuariivirgaceae > Aestuariivirga. The sequence continues at coordinate 8,196 of JAPLOT010000131.1, forward strand.
ATCCGCCCGCCAGCTCTATCTGGTGCTCGAGGGCGGCAAGGCCATGCGGTGGGGATGTGCGGTGGGCAAGGACGGCTTCCGCTGGGCAGGTCTCGCCGATGTTGGCCGCAAGGTCATGTGGCCCCGCTGGACGCCACCCAAGGAAATGATCGCCCGCGCCCCGGAGAAGGCCAAGTGGGCAAACGGCATGCCGGGCGGTCCGGAGAATCCGCTGGGCGCGCGTGCCCTCTACCTCTATCAGAACGGCAACGACACGCTCTACCGCATCCATGGCACCACGGAGCCGCTGTCGATCGGCAAGAATGCGTCGTCGGGCTGCATCCGCATGGTGAACCAGGACGTTGTCGAACTCTACCGCCGGGTCCCGATCGGATCGCGGGTTGTGGTACTGGCTGAAGGAGTCTGACGGATCGGCGTCAGCAAGGGGGAGAGCGGGGCATGAAGGCAAGACAGGCAGGCATGATGTGCATCGGCGCTGCGGCGTTGCTGCTGGCGGGATGTTCGTCGAATTCAGCGCCGGATCTTCCGCCATCGCAGCCCATCACCGCGCAGCCGCTGGCGCCCCTGCCAACCGGCCCGCTGACGGCGACGCAGATCTCGCAGGCGCTGGCGGAGCGGAACTTCGCCTTCTCCAGCCCTGGCCGCAAGGGCACCATCTCCTTCTATAATGACGGCACTTTCGAGTATCAGGAAACCGGCAAGGGCAGCGGCACAGGTGTATGGCAGGCCAGCGAAGGCAAGCTCTGCGAGGCCCGCAATCCGACATCGTTCCTGCCGAAGGGGACGCCCTCCGTCTGCACGCCGATCTCGTCGGATGGCACCAAGTTCACGACAGGCCGGATGCAGCTCATTCCCAGCTGAGCGAGTGTCAGGGACGCTGGCGCCGTCCCGCCGCGCGGCACAACCGATCATCGGGACGCGCTGGAGTTGATCGTTCACGCCGCCGCCGCTCTCTGTTATCGGTAGAATCCGATTTGGAGCCCGTGATGCGACTTCTTTTCAGCCTCCTGCTGTTTCTTGCCCTGCTGGCACCGGCGCGTGCCGACACGGCGGAAGCCTCGGCGCAGCTCGCCGCCATCGTCGAGCAGCTCGCCCTCATCGACAAGGCCATCGACGAGAAGCGCAATGACGACGAGGCCCTTGTCGCCATCCGGGTCAAGCTGGAACCGATCGCCAAGGATCTCATCGCGCTGGGCGTGGCCCTTCGGCCGCGCCTGACCGAAATCAATCGCCGCCTCGAGGAAATCGGACCGCCTCCCAAGTCCGACGAGCCGCCTGAACTGGCGGAAGTCACCAGTGAACGGCGTGCGCTGCTCCAGGAGAAGGCCAGGATCAATGCGGTGCTTGGCGAGGCCGAAGCGGTCTCGATCCGGGCCAACGATGCGGTGGACGAAATCAGCGCCATCCGGCGCGAGCTGTTCTCGAACACCTTGTTCCGTCGCACCGATATCGGCGTTGTCTTCGATCCGCAGGCGCTGAAGTCCTTCCGCAGCGAGTTGAACGCCGTGGCGCAGCAGGTCACCTCGCGCATCAAGTTCATGTATAACTTCCGCGGCAAGTCCCTCGCTCTGGCGCTGGGCCTTTCGCTGGTTTTCGGCTTCGCGACGGCCTGGGGCATCAGGCGGCTGCTGCGCGTCAATCCCCTGGCCATCTATGATGCTGGCGAGGACACCTATATCCGCCGCCTGTCCGGGGCGTTCTGGACAACGGTCATACCCGCCCTGGCCGCAGCGGCCAGCCTGGCGCTTGCCTATGGTCTCTTCTCCTATTTCGGAGTCTTCACCGAGCAGCTCCGCGCGCTCACGGAAGCCTTTCTGATCTCGATCGCGGCGATCTTCTTCATCCAGCGACTGGCCGGGGCGATCTTCGCGCCGCGCCATCCCGACCGGCGGCTCATCCCAGTCACCAATTCTGCGGCCCGCACGCTCTTCCTCCTGTCGCTTGCAATCGCCGTTGTGCAGGTCGCCGACTATTTCTTCGGCCGCGTGAACTCAATCTTTGCCTCGCCACTGTCGCTGACCGTGGCCAAGAGCTTCGTGTCGTCCATCACCATCAGCCTGCTTCTGGCGCTTGTGGCCATCGCCAAGCCCTTTACCGACGAGGCCACGGGCGCGCGACGCGAGTGGCCAGGCTGGATCAGGACGCCGCTGCTGCTCATCGCCCTCTTCATCATCGTGGCGGCGCTGTCAGGCTATGTCGGCCTTGCACGCTTCACGTCCGCCCAGGTGGTGGTGACCGGCGCCATCCTGGCAACCATGTTCATTGGCGTGCAGAGCGGCCACATCCTTGCGGCCGAAGGCGCCTTCCCGCGCTCGGCCCTGGGCCAGAAGGTGAAGACGTGGTTCTCGATCTCGGATACGGCGCTGGACCAGCTTGGGCTGTTGTTGTCCTTCCTGGTCTATTTCGTTGTCCTCGCCATTGGCCTGCCTCTCATTCTTCTGCAGTGGGGCTTCAACCAGATCGACATTCGCACCTGGCTCTACAAGGCCTTCACCGATATCACCATCGGGACGGTGTCGATCTCGCTGGTCGGCATCCTGTTCGGCATCCTTCTCTTTGCCCTGGGTTTCCTGTTCACGCGGCAGTTCCAGTTCTGGCTGGACCGCACCGTCATGGCGCGGTCCCGCGTCGATCCCGGCGTACGCAACTCGATCCGCACCGTGGTGGGCTACCTCGGCGTGGCGATCGCGGGCATGATCGGCCTGTCAGCCGCGGGCTTCGATCTATCGAACCTTGCGATCGTCGCCGGTGCCCTCTCTCTCGGTATCGGCTTCGGCCTTCAGAACGTGGTGAACAATTTCGTCTCCGGCCTCATCCTGCTGGCGGAACGGCCCTTCAAGGTGGGCGACTGGATCGAAACGGGAAAGGCATCGGGCCTGGTCAAGAAGATCTCGGTGCGCGCAACCGAGATCGAGACCTTCCAGCACCAGACCGTGACTCTGCCGAATTCCGAGCTGATCAACTCGGCGGTGGGCAACTGGACCCATCGCAACAACTGGGGGCGCGTCGACATCCCGATCACCGCGCCTGTCGGCCGGCACCCCAAGGAAGTCTATGATATTCTTATTGAAATTGGCTCGAAGGATCCGGCCGTCTTGAAATCTCCGGCGCCCACCGCCATCTTCAAGGGCATAAACGGGGCCGTGATGGAGTTCGAGTTGCGCGTCCATATTCCGGAAGTCTTCGATTCGAGCGTCGTTGCCACCCGCATCCGCTTCGAGATCTTCGATGCCTTCGAGAGGATCGCCATGGATACCGCGCCAGTTCCGCGGACGAACCTGACGCTGAGCCTGCCTGACCTCGAGGCCTTGGCGCAGGCAATCGACACGGTCAAGGCCAGGCCGAAACGGCGCCCGCCGCGGAAGTGATCCGGCGTTCAGGTGCCGTTCATCCGGCCGCTTCTAGTTTGATGTCATGGGGCAGGAGCCCCGAAACCGAGAGTAGAGTAGAAATGAAAACCCTGGTTGCCCTTGCCCTTGCCGCCTTCATCGCATCGCCTGCCGTGGCGGCGAACGTGACCAACGCGGACGGCGACGCCCATGTCCTGGTCGTTACGGAAAATGGCGAGCAGAGCGAGGTCGGGGTGAACCCCGGTCAGACGGTCGACATCTGTCCCAATGGCTGTTTCGTCAACATGCCGAATGGCGATCGCGAGGCTCTCACGGGTACCGAGACCATCGAGATCAGCGGCGGCAAGGCCGTCTTCAAGTAACCGCTACAAGGAAACCGACAGACCGCCGTCGACGGCCAGGACGTGGCCGTTGACATAGCTCGCCGCGTCCGATGCCAGGAAGACGGCGGCTCCGCCGAGTTCTTCGGGCTTCGCCCAGCGACCCGCGGGCGTGCGGCCCTCCACCCAGGCCGTGAAGGCCTTGTCCGCGAGTAATGCGCTGTTGAGTTCGGTTGCGAAGTAGCCAGGCGCAATGGCGTTGACGGTTATGCCCTGGCGTCCCAGTTCCGCCGCCATGGAGCGCGTCAGGCCATGCAATCCGGCCTTGGCTGCAGCATAGGCATGGATGGTGGGCCGGCCGAGAATCGCTGCCACGGATCCCGTATTGATGATGCGGCCGTGCCTGTTGGGCAGCATGATCCGCACGGCATCGCGGGCCAGGCGGAAACACGAGGTGAGATTGACTGCGATCACGCGGTCGAAGTCTTCGTCTTCCCAGTCGGTGATGGCGCGGCGATGCTGTATGCCCGCATTGTTCACCAGGATGTCCAGCTTGCCGTGCCGCGCCGCAATGTCCTCGAGAGCGGCCCGCGCAACCTTGG
>JAPLOT010000371.1 GCA_026400595.1 Alphaproteobacteria bacterium
GCAAAATGGCAGTTTTGCTCTTACGACGTGGTTGAGCAGATACCCCGACAGCATCGGAGGGGTCAATTGTTCAGACATGGGTGAGGTCATCACCATATTTGCCAATGCATTGGGCTGTAATGCAGATTGCACCGAAGTATATCCTTTTGGTTATCTGAATTGTATCAAGCCGATCGGCTGCGGATGGGCAAATAATCCGTTCTATAGCAATCCCCTGAACTGCCCCGACGCGATAATGCCTGGGGACTCAACGGTTGATGGTCAGAATCGCCCACGGGGTTGGTTCAACTACCACGCTTTTGCCACTTCATCCGCGTATATCATCTATGATGCCTCAGCGGTCTATGTAGATGATGATTGGGACCCGGACGATTGGCCCTGTCTACTCGGCTACGGCCTCTGTCAGAATGCATGGGATAACTACGAAGGTATGGTGATTGACAACCTACCTGCGCCACCAAATGGTACAGGTAGTCCATCGTACTATTTGTGCGATGTTCAGTAGAATCGCCGAGCCGAAAGACTGCTGGGACGTTATGATATGAACACGACCACTGCAATGTTCAGTGAAATCACCAAGCTGAGGAACTTCTGGGAGGTTATGAAATGAACTCGACAATCTCAAGTCAGCGATGTCTCGGAGCGGTTTGGCTGTTGATTGTTGCGGCACCGGTATCACTCTGCGCCGGCTCGCAGTCTGTCCGCTCCACCGGGTCATCATCTTTTGAGATTCGGCGACCTTACGAACAAGACGCTTTTGCTAAGGTATGCAACGTTGTCAATCCCCAGAAATGGCCTAAGTAACTATCTCAAAAGGGTGATTTTGGCCGATAACCATCTGTGGGAACCTTTTGAAAGGAGCCACGGATGGCCAGACGGAAACGCAAGGTGAAGTTGCTTCCCACGATTTGGGAAGTCAGCGACGAACTGTGGAACGTCATTCAATCCATTCTGGACGAAGTGGACCCAGCCAGTTGGACGGGACGCAATCGCATCGACCAGCGGGCGGCCCTCAACGGCATCATCTACCAGATGCGCAGCGGCTGCCAATGGAACCACCTGCCCAAGCCGTTTGGCGACGATTCTTCCGTCCATCGCACCTTTCAACGGTGGGTGCAGAAAGGCGTCTTGAAGCGGATCTGGGCTACCCTGGTCGATCGCTGCGAAGAATTGGGGGGAGTCGACTGGCGATGGCAGAGCGCCGACGGTGCGATGGGCAAGGCACGCTTTGGGGGGATGATGTCGGTCCCAATCCCACGGATCGTGCGAAAAATGGCACCAAACGGAGTGTGATCGTCGAGGCCGACGGGGGTCCCCTGGGTGTGGTCGTAGCGGGCGCCAACATCCCTGATACCAAACTGTTGAAGCAAACCATTGAGGCGATCGTGGTGGATCGGCCGGAGCCGAGGCCCGATGCGCCGCAGCACCTGTGCCTGGACAAGGGCTATGACAATCCCACGGGACACACAGCGACGGTCCACGCACACTATGTTCCGCACATCCGTCGGATCGGCGAGGAAAAACTCGATGAGAAGAATCGCAAGCGGCGTCCCGCCCGCCGATGGGTCGTGGAACGGACGCTGAGTTGGATGAGCAAGTGTCGTGCGATCCTGATTCGTTACGCCAAGAAGTCATGTAATTACCTGGGTCTGATCCAATTATGCTGCGGCCTGCTTTGGTATCGCCGTCAGCACCGATTGAGCCTTTTGAGAGAGTTACTTAGGCCGGCGGCTCCTGCCCCAGATTGCCGCCTACCTCTTTCAGCGAAGAGAAACAGCCGGCGCGGATGAGGGGCCAGTCCTCGGATTTCAGTAGGCGACTCATGTTGTCCTTATTTGGCCGCCGCCATGCAGATTGGGACCGGCTCGGACCGCCGCTGGGCGGGGCCTCGCGCCGGAAGCTTGATTGTGCGGATCGTATCCATGAGATTCCTCTGCCTATCGACAGACGGCGTGTCGGACACGCTCGGCATCCTGAATTGTCCAGGTTCGTCAGCCATATGGGCATTAAACCATAATTCGGGCGCCAAGGCAAGCGATTTCCGAATATATCACATTCTTCAACCTTCCATCATGTTATACGAAGGAAACCCGAAAGAGGGTCTTTCGGATGGCCGATGCTGTTGTATCGGCGGTACAATTGCGGGCGTGCTTTGTCCTGCGAAGGCACGCTATGGCAAAAGACGGACCCTTGTGGCTACGGTGCTAACGTGAATAAGCCTGGATCGAGTCGTGGCAGGTTCGGCCTGCCGCTGGTCTTGCTGTTCAACTTCTTGTGGCGCAACTCGCCACCGGAGGCAACGCGGCCGATCGCTCCCCTCGCCAAGGGCGCGAAGGGCATGAGCAAACATGCCGCGGCGGCGATCTTCGCCCTGTTCGCGGTCGTCGGCGGC
>JAPLOT010000537.1 GCA_026400595.1 Alphaproteobacteria bacterium
TGCGCCGCGGCTCACGCCGAACTCGCAGTCCTTCACATCGGGCTGGCCGTCGAGCGTGCAGGGAATGCGGCCCGTGGCATTGTAGTTGGTGCCGGGGACCAGCGCATCCGACGATGCGTTGTCCTGCGCCTCGGCGCCCGCCTCGCGGAGGAAGCGGCCCGCCACCCAGCCGGCCAGGGCTGGATCGTTGCGATCCTCGACGGCGCACCAGCGCTGGCCATCGACCAGCTTGCAGCCCTTGTTGCGCAGGATCGCACCGTTCGGAACGCTCCCGACGACGGCATCCTTGGTTGACGCCCCCTTGCGGATGTTGAGTTCGTCGTTCGCCGCCACGCCCGAGACGACCCAGAAGTCAGGTCCGCCCGAGAGGCTGTCGGCGAAATCGCCCTCGGGTGGGGTGGCACCGGTGGCCGCGCCGATTCCAATCGTGATGGTGTAGTTTGCAACCTCATCGCGGCGCGCGGCATTGCGCATCAGGTAGACCTGCACCACGTAGTCGCCGTCAGCGGGCAGGGTGCCGGTAAAGCTGTTGGGGTCGGCCGCGCTCGATCCCACGAAGAGCGCCTCGCCGCCTCCTGGCGGCATGACATTGACGTAGTTCGACGCATTGTCGGACTTGAAGCTGATGGTCATGCTTTGGCCGGCCTTGGCCCCCAGCGTGTATTCGTAGGAGTCATAGCCCTTGATCCTGGCCTTGAGCGTGGCTTCGCTGGCGCCGGCCTGGAACTTCACGCGCTCCCGCTTGACGTCGTCGGCGAAGGCTGTCGTAGAGACAATGGCGAAGAGCGCGATGATCGTTGCAAGAACAGTCTTCATGTCCGGTCTCCTTGGTGTCCCGAGCGGTTGATGGTGATGGCAGGCGCGTCCTGCCGTGCAGGCGTCATCAGTACTCCTGGAGGAAGCGGCCATTGACCCAGCCTCTCAGGGACGACTCGCCCCGAACCGAAACCCTGCACCAGCGCGAACCATTGTTGCGCTCGCATCCCAGATTGCGCATGACGGTGCCGTTTCGGACCCGGCCCACGATGTCGGCACTGGCGGAAGGGCCGGTCCTGATGTTCAATCGGTCGTTGCTCGACACGCCCGACACGACCCAGAAGTCGGGCCCCCCTGCATCGCCATCGGCAAAATCATCGGAAGGCCTGTCCTGCGCCTCGGCCGGAATGGCGACCGATAGCCGGTAGTCCGCCACTTCGTCGCGGCGGGCGGCGGCGCGCATCATGTAGACCACGATGCGATACTTGCCGGATCGCGGCAGCACGCCGGTGTAGCGGTTGCCCTCGATCGATCCATTGTAGATCGCCACATCGGATCCCGGCGGAAGGATGTTGAAGTAGGCCTGCGGATTGCTGGTCCGCAGGGTCACGGTCATCTCCTGGCCGCGGCGCGCGTCGACGATATAGGTGTCGTCGTCATAGCCCTGGATCGAACCCGTATAGCGCGCACTTTCCGCACCGGGCTTGAAGCGGACCTTGAACGTGTCGGCCTCGGCCAGCGCAGCCTGGGCAGCGAGGCCAATGGCACACACGATTGCAATCCTGAAGAAGCTGCAGATCGACGTCATCCCGTTTCTCTCCCTGTGCTTGCGAAGGCGCTACCTTGACTGTCTCAGTAAATCCCGTCGATGACGACGAAGTCACGGGCGCTGCGGTGCGACGGCGTGGACGACTCGTTGGTCGTCACCACCGTCGCGCCGTGGTGCATGCGCTTCCTGACTTCCTCACGCATCTTCGGTTCCGCCTGGATTCGGCCCAGATCGGCCGCGAGGTCCGCCTTGTCCTGCTTTCCATGGCTGGCGGAAGACCACCTCACCTGCTGGCGGTTCGCGTCTGTACCGGTCAGCGTGTGCACATTCTCGCCAATCGGCCTGTGCGCGTCCCTGATGCTCACCTTGCCTTGCGCCACCAGCTGGTCATCCTCGAAGACCGACAGGCTCTGGTCCTTGCCGCTCACCACCAGGCTGGTGGATCTTTGCGGAGCGGCCCGACTCTCGCTGTACTGGCTTCTCTTTACCGCGGCATCGACGCCGCCGAACTCATGCCGCGCGTAGTCTCCCAGAACGAGGCCGGGATGAGCCACCTCGCTCGGATAGGACTTGTTGTCGGCGATGACCACGGTCATGCCCGTTCGGGTGATGCCGAAGAGACGTTCCGAGAATTCCATCGGCAGGCGCACGCATCCATGCGAGGCGGGATAGCCGGGCAGGTTGCCGGCATGCAGCGCAATGCCGGACCAGGTGAGCCGGTTCATGTTCGGCATGGGCGCGTTGCTGTAGGTCGAGGAGCGGTGGTGCTTGTCCTTCTGCAGGATCTTGAACACGCCAGTGGGGGTCGAATGACCGGGTTTTCCGGTCGAACAGGTGGAGGCCGCAATCCGGATGCCATTGCGATAGACGTGAACCTTCTGATCGGGGATCGAGACGATGATCAGCAGCGGTCCGCCGGAAGACCGTTCGGGAAACCAGTTGAATTCTCCGTTCTGCAGTTCCTCGGCATATTTGGTGACAAGCTGAGCGGAGGCCGCGCTGTTCAGGGCCCCAAGACCCAGGGAGCCAAGGACAATCTCATGAAGGCGGCGACGCGTGACGTTCATGATATGCTCACTACGATTTTGCCACGTTCTGGATCTCCGCAGGTCTGCGCGCCTTGCGCCGCCGGGCCGGTGTCTCGGCGATCCTGGACAGAAGCCAGTCGCGCAGGGCAACAAGCTGGGCCTCATGCGCACGGCTCTTCCGGTAGCACAGGCGGTAGACACGCCCGGATGGCACCAGCCTGCGGCTGAAGGCCGTAAGCGTGCCCGCCGCGATGTCGCGCGCGGCGAGGAAGTCCGGCACCAACGCCACGCCCTGGCCGCTCCTGGCCATTTCAAGTGCAAAGAGGTAATGCGTGCATTGCCGGAAAGACCCATCCTGAAGTTCGGCAAGCTTCAGACCCGAGGCCTTGCAGAAGTCGGCCCATTCCTGACCGATGTGGCCCTTGTCCAGCCAGGTGGTGATGAGCCGGTGGCGCCTGCCGCGCTTCGCCGACGGCTTGTGAACCGCAATCAGCATCTCGTCCTTGAGCCTGACGGACACATAGTCCGGCTTGACCGGATTGGCGGTGACGAAGGCATCGGCCACTTCGCCGCTGATCAGGGGATCCTGCGCATAGAGCCTCAGCTGCAGGTCGATCTCGGGATTCACGTCGTGGAAATCTTCGAGCCGTTCGATCAGCCAGCCCGGGCCGAAGCTGCTGCACACCGCAAGCTGCAGCGTCTCGGGCCCCTCGCCGACAAGTTCCTTCACCAGAGACTCGACGCCAGCAAAGGCAACCGAGAGCTTGGCGGCAAGTTCCTGGCCTGTGGCCGTAAGGACGATGCCGCGCCCGGACTTCGCCAGAAGCTGCCGCCCGATCAAAGCCGAAAATCGCCGCATCTGGTGGCTGACCGCGCTTTCGGTCACGCCAAGATCCTGCGCCGCCAGCTTCAGCGACGCATGGCGGTTCACCGCCTCGAAGTACTGCAAGCCACGCAGCACTGCCGTTTCCTTCTTCTCGCGCGCCATCCCGTCCT
>JAPLOT010000471.1 GCA_026400595.1 Alphaproteobacteria bacterium
AAATTGTCGGCGACCTCAATGGGTTGCCGCATGAGATGAAGTATATCGCCGAGCCGGGGGACGTCACGGAGTACATGCCCTCTTTGCCTCAAGGGGCCTGGACCGATGACGATACCGACTTCGAATGGGTCTACCTCAAAGTGATGGAGGATGAGAACTGCCTGCTCTTGCCGCCGGAGCGGATCAGCCAACTGTGGAAGGAGCGAATCAACAAGCGGATCTGGTGCTCGAATCTGTACGCTCGGCAGTTGATGGACCTGGGCATTGACCCGCCGCTGACTGGGATGGCGGTCTTCAATCCCTGGGCGGACTTCAACATCTCCGGGCAGTTCCTCTGCGAAACCTTCGGCCTGATCGCGCCCGCCATGCCCCGAAGGGCCGCCCAGATCGGGCTGAATTATACCCGTGTGGCCATCGATGGCGAGCCCGCCCAGACCACGCAGTTGTTCACGAGCATGATCGCGATGGCGTTTGTCGCGAATGACATCGAGGCCATCCTCGACGCGGGCCTTGCCGCCATCGACTCCAATAGCGTCATTGCCCAGATCGTTCATGACGTGCGTAACTGGCACAAGGAGCATCCGGATGACTGGCGTATCACGCGACGGCTTCTGAAGGACAAGTACAGCAAGCACAATGGCCAGATGCGGGATCGCAACGGCTACGAGCTGAACACCGGCTCCGTCACTGCCGCCCTGCTCTACGGCGAGGGCGACTTCGTCAAGACGTTGACGACGGCGTTCAACTTCGGCTGGGACGCCGACTGCAACGCCGCCACGGCCGGCACCATTGTCGGCGTGATAAAAGGCTACCGCTGGATGCTGGCCCAAGGCTGGCCCATCGTGGACCGCTACAAGAACACCACCCGCGAGAACATGCCCGACGATGAGACGATCACCAGCTTCGCTGACCGGCTCATCGACCTGGCCGAGAGGGTCATCGTCGAGCAAGGCGGTAAAAGGACGATCCAAGATGGCAAAATCGTCTACCGAATCCGCGGGCAGGAGCCAGCCGGTGTTCAACGCCTGGAGAGTCCCGACAAACAAGCGGCGGCCCTGAAGGCCAAACTCACAGAGGAGATCGACCGCACCATGACCAGCCCCCTATCAAAGAAACAAATGGCGCGGGCCGCGTACTATGCGATCTGCCTGGACCTGGCCCCGTCGATTCGCCAGGAGCGCCCGCAGCAATGGACTGACGCCTTGGCCGCCCTAAGCAGCTACGACAATGTCATGCAAGTCATCTTCTATCACTCCCCCACCCCGCTCGGCGATGCCCTCCGCAAGAAGGCCCTGGCCGCCGGGCTGCAAAAACCACCCGGAAAAACGGATTTATGGTAGCATAGAGGATATGAGCAACATTTATTTGGAGTTGACTCGCAGGTTCAATCACGGCCACGTGCGTGCCATCCTCGCGGGCGGCCAAGCGGTGGTCCTCCATCGACTGGCGATCATGAGCAAGGATGGGGACTGGATTCTGCGTGAAGACCATCAGACGATGGAACACGTGCTCTCTGTCCTTGAGCGCTACGGGGCCCGGTATCGGTTCGGTGCGCCTTTGGACGTGCGCTGGATGGCAAGCGGTTGGAGCAC
>JAPLOT010000505.1 GCA_026400595.1 Alphaproteobacteria bacterium
GTCATCCGCAAGGCCGAAACCAAGGGCCTCGCCCAGATCTCGGCCGAGATGAAGGACTATGCGGCCCGGGCCCGGGTGAAGAAGCTCAAGCCGGAAGAATACACTGGCGGGTCTGCCGCCGTCTCGAATCTCGGCATGATGAACGTCAAGAACTTCGCCGCCATCGTCAATCCGCCGCATGCGACGATCCTCGCGGTCGGTACCGGCGAACGCCGCCCGGTGGTGCGCGGCCACGAGATCGTCATCGAGCAGCAGATGACCATCACGCTGTCGACTGACCACCGCTGCGTCGACGGCGCGCTGGGCGCGGAATTCATCGGTGCCATCAAGATGTATCTCGAAGAACCCGGCCTGATGCTGGTGTGAGGAGAGCGCGATGAAGACCATTCTTGCCTTCGGCGACTCTCTGACCTGGGGCTTCCGTGCAGGGGAATGGATGCGGCACGACTATGCCGACCGGTGGCCCAACACCCTCCAGATGGGGCTGGGCGGCAAGGCACGGGTGATCGAGGAAGGTCACAACGGCCGCACGACCGTGTTCGACGACCCGACCACATTCGACGACCGCAACGGCGCCAGGGCCCTGCCGATCCTGCTGGCGACCCACCAGCCGCTGGATCTCGTGATCATCATGCTCGGAACCAACGACATCAAGTTCGCAAACCGCTGCCGAGCCTTCGACGCCTCGCTTGGCATGATGCGGCTCGTCGACATCGTGCAGAAGTTTTCCTTCCTGCCGGCCTACCAGACGCCAAAGGTCTTGATCGTTTCGCCGCCGCCGCTGGTGCCGACCAAGGACGAATGGTTCAACGACCTATGGGGCCATGCGATTGCCGAGTCGAAGCTCTTCGCGAAGCACTATGCCGATGTCGCCAAGACCACAGGCGTGGGATTTTTCGATGCCGGAGCGGTTGCGAAGGCCGATCCGACCGACGGCGGCCATCTGGATGCGGCCAACACACGGGCCATCGGCGAGGCGCTCGTCCCGGTGGTCAAGTCGATCCTAAAAATCTGATGGGCGGAGCGTTCTTCACGCTGCTCAGGCGCCTGGTGCTGGCAGTGATCGCCTTGGCGGTGCTGCTGGCGGGCGTCATCTACATCTTCGGGCCGCATGCCAGCGTGGCGACGGCCTATGCCGCTTACAAGTCAGCCTACGATGCCCGCGATGGCGCGACCGTCGCCCGCATGACGGCGCCGGACGGCATCGTCTCCTTCGATGCGCAGCGGAAACGAGCTCTGACCGCATCGCGCCATGCCGTGGCCGCACTGTCCTTTCGGGAGCGCGGGGAGGTGCTGGGTCTGCGGTCGCAGGTGCTGAGCGGCAGCCTGCCACTGGATGTGCTGTCGAATCCCGATACGGCCGCGGCCTATGCGGCCTATGTTCGACACCTTCCTGCGAAACCTTCGCCTCTGCCGGCCGGGATCCTGTTTGCCGTGCCCACGGGGTCAGGCAGCGCGCGGGGTTATCTCGACCCGGCTTCCGGGAGCGGATATGCCCTTGTCACCGGACTGATCGTTCTGGCCTGGGGCATGTATGGCGAATTCGAGAAGGCGCCGGAAGGATGGCAGGTGGACATGACGCCTGCCCTGGTGTCGTCAGCCAGCGAAAACGAGCGGCTGGCCGAACGCATGGAGCCGACCGGGAATTCCTACATTTTTCAGATGCTGGGCGCTGCCGACGCGGCCGCGCAGGACCGGCTCTGGCAACCGCTGCAACAATGAGGACGAACCATGGCTGACACGAGCTTCGACATCATCATCATCGGCGGTGGCCCCGGCGGCTATGTTGCGGCCATCCGGGCCGCCCAGCTCGGTTTCAGGACGGCGGTGGTGGAACGCGAGCACCTGGGCGGCATTTGCCTCAACTGGGGTTGCATTCCGACCAAGGCGCTGCTGCGCTCGGCCGAGATCTACCACTACATGATGCATGCCAAGGACTACGGGCTTTCGGCCGAGAAGATCGGCTTCGACGCGGCTGCCGTCGTGCAGCGTTCGCGCGGTGTGTCGGGCCGGCTCAACGGTGGCGTCACCATGCTCCTGAAGAAGAACAAGGTGACGGTGATCTGGGGCGAGGCGAAGATCACCAAGGTGGGGACGGTCGAGGTCTCGAAGTCGTCGAAGCCCGCCATGCAGCCCCAGATTCCGGAACCGAAGGGCGCAGCGGGGCCGGGGACCTACACGGCCAAGAACATCATCATCGCCACCGGCGCCAGGCCGCGCGCCCTGCCGGGTCTCGAGCCCGACGGCAAGCTGGTCTGGACCTATTTCGAAGCCATGGTGCCGAAGGCCATGCCGAAGTCGCTGCTGGTGGTCGGCTCGGGTGCCATCGGCATCGAGTTCGCCTCCTTCTACAATGCCATGGGCGTGGACGTGACGGTGGTCGAGATCATGGATCAGATCATGCCGGTCGAGGATGCCGAGATCTCCAAGATCGCGCAGAAACAGCTGGAGAAGCTGGGACTCAAGATCCGCACCGGCGCAAAGGTGGCGGCGCTCAAGAAGGGCAAGGACAGCGTCACCGCGACCATCGAGGCGGGCGGCAAGAGCGAAGAGATCACGGTCGACCGGGTGATCTCTGCCGTAGGCGTTCAGGGCAATATCGAGAATCTTGGGCTGGAGGCGCTGGGGGTCAAGACCGAGAAGGGCTGCGTGGTCATCGACGGTTATGGCCGGACCAATGTGCCGGGACTCTTCGCCATCGGCGACGTGGCGGGCCCGCCCATGCTGGCGCACAAGGCCGAACACGAGGGCGTGATCTGCGTCGAGAAGATCAAGGGCCTTGACGTGCATCCCATGAAGAAGGAACAGATTCCGGGATGCACCTATTGCCATCCGCAGGTGGCGAGCGTGGGGCTGACGGAGGCCAAGGCCAAGGCCGCAGGCTTCGAGCTCAAGGTCGGCCGCTTCCCCTTCCTGGCCAACGGCAAGGCCATTGCCCTGGGCGAGGACCAGGGTCTGGTCAAGACCATCTTCGACGCGAAGACCGGCCGGTTGCTG
>JAPLOT010000145.1 GCA_026400595.1 Alphaproteobacteria bacterium
CAGTTACACATTCCTTGATGCTTGCGGTCCTGGTCCCGGTCGTACCAGAAAGTCTTTTGTTGTACCAAGTGTAGCTGTAACTCGCGCAGCCCGGGGTGGAGCATGTTCCGGAAGCTGCAACGCCACGGGCAGCAGATGCGCCGGTCGAAAGATTGACCAAATTGGAGTAGGGTATCATTGCCACACGCCGGTTGGCCCCCGAACCATCGTCAGCCAGTATTGTTGCATATAAGCTGCGCAAAGCATGCATCACCTCGAGGATGAAGGGCATTTGAGACGTATAGGATGCATCCACAGCGAGGGCGACCTCGATCGACTTGGTCGTTTCTTGCGCTAGAGTGGCCTCTGCCTCGACACTGACGTCAAATGTTTCGCTGCCCCCGATTCGGATAAAGTCCGTCACGAATGTCAATTGCGCTTGAACCAAGAGGGTATCAGAGTCAGTGATGCTGGCGCTGACGGCGATTTCTCCGTAGTCGTCACTGTTGAAATTTTGCGTGACCGACTGCTGAACAAGAGCGGTGAGTTCGTCGCCTGTCAGTGCAGATGTCGCACCCTGCAGGGCGGCACCATCTATCGCTGCCTGCAGCGCGGTTCGCGCCGAAACGTAGCGTCCAAAGTCCACCGTTGCACCGAGGGCGACGACCAGCAAGGTGGAACTGAGCACCATTGTTGCGGTCAGGCCGCCCGACTCTGATCTGCCGAAGGTAGATAGATTGCCGAATGGCCAGCAAAGCTTTGGTCTGCGTGTCATGTCCTTGTCCCCTTTCTGCGTTGATCGCAGGGTCTGGGGTCAGGAATAGCAATCAGAGATTGTTAATCTGGAAGCGCTCATCCAAAAATTGTTTAGAAAGCGATTGAAAGCTTCGGCTTCCGCCGCTCAGTCGTTGAACTGCACTTCATCCACCAGGCGCGCCGCTGCCGCTTCGTTGCGTGCAACCTCGGCCACGTTGAGCGTGTCGGGAGTGAAGCTGCCCCAGGCCTGTACGATCTCCGACGGTGCAATGGCGGGATTTACGGGATACTCGAAATTGGCGTCGGCATAGAGGCGCTGGGCCTCGTCGCTGGCGAGGAATTCCATGAGCTTCACGGCATTGTCGCGGTTGGGCGCGTTCTTGGCGAGCAGCACGCCGGAGATGTTCACGTGCGTGCCAAAGTCGGGCGAGGAGGGGAACACGATGCGCACCGCCTTGGCCCAGTCCTTCTGTTCGGGTTCCTCGTTGTTGGTCATCATCTTGCCCATGTAGTAGGTGTTGGCGATGGCGAGGTCGCATTCGCCGGCGAAGACGCTCTTGGCCTGGGCGCGGTCATTGCCATTGGGCTTGATGGCGAGATTTGCCTTGAGGCCTTCCAGCCAGGTCTTGGTTGCAGCCTCGCCCTTGTGGGCGATCATCGCCGCGATCAGGCCCAGGTTGTAGGGATGGTTGCCCGGCCGGAGGCAGATCTTGCCCTTCCACTTGGGGTCGGCCAGTTCCTCGTAAGTGATTGCAGTCTGGTCGACCCGGTCTGTGGATGCATAGACGACGCGGGCCCGCATCGTAAGGCCGAACCAGCGATTGTCGGGATCTCGCAGATTGGCCGGGATCTTCTCGATCAGAAAGGCCGAGTCCACCGGTTGAGCCAGATCGCGGTCGGCGGCCTCGACGAGGCGGCCGACGTCGGCGCTCATGATCAGGTCGGCCGGGCTGTTGCGCCCTTCCTGCGCCAGGCGCTCCACCAGACCGTTTTCAGCAAAGACGGTCCGGACCTCGATGCCGGTCTTCTTGGTGAAGGCTGCGAAGAGCGGATCGATCAGGGCGGGCTGGCGATAGGAATAGACATTGACCGTCTCTGCCGCCTGGGCCGGAAACGCCAGCGCCGAGAAGCCGGCGAAAGCAGCGGTCGTGAGAAGCATGCGGCGGGACAGGGTCATGACGGACTCTCCAGGTTCGATTGTATGGACTGCAGCCCTTATGCGGAAGTCACAACCGGACGTCAAGAGAAACCGACTAAAATAGTCGGATTTAGAATTGTTCCAAATGCCCATGCTTGACCTTTCGCAACACAAGCGCCGCAGTGGACTGCTAGAAGGGCAGGGCGTCCAACAGGAACACAGGCGACATGGCACTCGAACAATTGAAGGCCCAGATCGGGCTGCTGCTCAGCGAGATCAACAAGGAACCGGAAGATCTGCATGAACTCTATGAGGAGATCCATCAGAAGCTGAACGAGTTGCGGGCCA
>JAPLOT010000497.1 GCA_026400595.1 Alphaproteobacteria bacterium
TGGTGCTCTCGGCAATCCTGCCCTTCCTCTACTTCAAGCGGAAGGGATGGCTGTGACGGACGGAGCGGCGGCGTGACCGTGCTCTGGGTGGTCCTCGGCGGCGCCATCGGATCGGCCGCGCGCTATGGCGTCAACGTCTTCTCGGGACGGCTGCTTGGTGACGCCTTCCCCTGGCACACGCTGACCGTGAATGTGCTGGGCTGCTTCATCATGGGCCTGCTGGTCGAACTCATGGCGCTGAAGCTCAGCGTGGGCAACGAGATGCGGGCCTTCCTGACCACCGGCATCCTCGGCGGATTCACCACCTTCTCGGCCTTCTCGCTGGACTTCGCGCTGCTGGCCGAGCGCAAGTCCTACGCCCTGGCCGGGGCCTATGCCGGGGCGTCGGTGATCCTTTCCCTGGCAGCTGTTTTCGCCGGGATTTATCTGGTACGTGCTCTGGCACAATGACCGAAGTGAAGCGCCATGTCGTCACCGCCGACGAGGCGGGGATGCGCCTTGACCGGTGGTTCAAGGTCCACTTTCCGCAGGTGACATTCGCCTATCTCAACAAGCTGACCCGCACGGGCCAGGTGCGGGTGGGCGGCGCGCGGGCCAAGACGAGCACGCGGCTGGCGGCCGAGCAGGAAATCCGGGTGCCGCCGCTGGCCTTCGACACGCGTCCCGCTGATGCGCCCAAGGCCGACATCAAGCCGCTGACACGCGAGGAGCGCCGCCTCTTCGACAGCATGGTGATCCACGAGGACGGCGACCTCTTCATCCTCGACAAGCCGAGCGGCTTTGCCGTTCAGGGCGGTACCAAGACCCATCACCATCTCGACGGCCTTCTGATGGGGCTCGGCGTCGAAGTTGGCGAGCGTCCGCTGCTTGTCCATCGCCTCGACCGCGACACGTCCGGCGTCATCGTGGTGGCCAAGCGCCGGGCGGTGGCTTCGGCGCTGGGCAAGCTTTTTGCCACACGCGCCGTGAAGAAGACCTACTGGGCCGTGACCGGGGGCGTGCCGAAGCCGGCGCAGGGGCGGATCGAGGTGGCGCTGATCAAGGCCAAGGGTCCGGATGGCGACCGCATGCGCGCGAGCCAAGAGGGCGAAGAGGACGACGAGCAGCGCGCCGTGACGCATTATGCCGTGATCGACAAGGCGCCGCCGGTGGCAGCCTGGGTGTCGCTGAAGCCGGTGACCGGACGCCAGCACCAGCTGCGCGCCCATATGGCGCATATCGGTACCCCGATCCTGGGCGACAACAAGTATGGTGGCGACCTCGATCTTCCCGAGGGCGTTGCCGACCGCCTGCACCTGCATGCGCGACGGATCATCTTCCCGCATCCGCGCGGCGGAACCGTCGATGTCTCGGCGCCGCTCCCGGCCCACATGCGCGACACCTTCGCGCTCTTCGGCTTCGACGCCGACAGGTTCGAGGAGGAGACCCCGTGAGGCTCGCCATCTTCGACGTGGATGGCACGCTGGTGGACAGCCGCAGCATGATCACCGCCGCTATGGCGCGCGCCTTTGCCGATGTCGGCATCGCCGCGCCGGACCAGGACCGGATGCTGTCGATCGTCGGGCTTTCGCTGGTGGACGCGATGGCAACCTTGACGCCGGATGAGTCAGCAGCAACCCATCGGCGCCTGGGCGAGGCCTACAAGCAGGCCTTCTGGGATCTCCGCCTGTCCGGCGCCTATCCGGAGAACCTGTTCAATGGTGCGCGGGACCTGCTGGAAGACCTGCGAGGCAGGGGCGTGATCCTCGGAATCGCCACCGGCAAGTCGCGCCGCGGCGTGGACCATCTCATTGCCTCCCATGGCTTCGAGAACTGGTTTGGCACATTGCAGACCTCGGACACGCATCCGTCAAAGCCACACCCCTCGATGATCGTGACCGCTTTGGCCGAGACGGGTTGCGACCCAGCGGCCACCATCATGATCGGCGACACAAGCTTCGACATGTCCATGGCCCGGCAGGCGGGAGTGGCGGCGGCAGGCGTGGCCTGGGGCAACCATCCTGCAACTGAGCTGGTGGCCGCAGGCGCCCACAGGGTTTCCAAGGATTTCAAACAATTGGCGCTTGATCTTGCGGCTTTGTGGGAAGAGCGGGGACGATGAAGGGTCGGCGCTTCTACAAGCCGGTATCCGTCACCGGGGATCTTGGCATCGCGCTCGATGGCCGGCTGGTGAAGACGCCG
>JAPLOT010000534.1 GCA_026400595.1 Alphaproteobacteria bacterium
GCCGAGCTGCGCGAGATCGCGGCACCCTTCACGCCTATGCGCGGCGCCTACGCCGGCAATGGCACGCATCACCATGAAGGAAGGCATTATCAGCTCCATGCCTCGCAGACTTGACCCAGAAATGAGGGCCTCACGCCAATGACATCAATGAACGGTCCGCTTCGCATCGGCATCGGCGGTCCTGTCGGGTCCGGCAAGACCACGCTCACCGAGAAGCTCTGCAAGGCGATGCGCGATGACTACTCGATCGCGGTCATCACCAACGACATCTACACCAAGGAAGATGCGCAGATTCTCGCGCGCCTGCAGGCGCTACCGGAAGACCGGATCATGGGCGTGGAAACGGGCGGCTGCCCGCACACGGCCATTCGGGAGGACGCCTCGATCAATCTTCAGGCCGTTGCCGAAATGAGCCGCAGGTTTCCCGACCTCGACGTGATCTTCATCGAGTCGGGCGGCGACAATCTGGCTGCCACCTTTTCGCCAGACCTCGCTGATCTCACGCTCTACGTCATCTCCGTCTGCCAGGGCGAGGAGATTCCGCGCAAGGGCGGACCGGGCATCACCCGCTCCGATTTCCTGGTCATCAACAAGAGTGACCTTGCGCCTTATGTGAACGTGAATCTCGACGTCATGGCGAGAGACGCCGCCCGCATGCGCGGCGGCCGTCCCTTTGGCTTCACCGATCTGTCGCGCGGCAAGGGTCTGGCCGAGGTGATCGGCTTCATCGCCGAGAACGGCGGGCTGGCAAAGGCAACTTCACCCGCGCGTCCTGCGGCGTGACAACATTCGGGTCATGACCGAGCAGGCCGGGGCCGTTCCGGGGCCTTCCGTCTCCACGCCGTCCATCGGCATACGTGAGCTTCGGCTGGTGTCCGGAATCGTTCTCGGCTGTTTTCTCACCACGCATTTTCTCAATCATGCCCTGGGGCTCGTCTCGCTCTCCGCGATGGAGTCCGGGCGCGGATGGTTCAATCTCCTGTGGCGCAGCATGCCAGGAACAATCCTGCTCTACGGCGCCATCCTCATCCATTTCGCGCTGGCGCTTCTGGCGCTCTACCGGCGCCGCACGCTCCGCATGCCCGCCCGCGAGGCATTCCAGCTGGGCTTTGGTTTGCTGCTTCCCTTTCTGATCATTCCGCATGTCACGGGCACGCGGATCGTCCTGGCGGTCTGGGGCATCGACTTCGACTATGCCAGGGTCATGCAGAACATCTCGGCCTCGCCGGACGGCATGACCCGGCAGACAGCGGCCCTCCTGATCGCCTGGATGCATTTCGGCCTGGGTATCCATTTCTGGCTTCGTTCCAGGCTCTGGTATCCCCGGGTTGCTCTGCTGCTCTACTCGGCCGCGCTGTTGGTGCCGGTTTTCGCCCTGCTCGGTTTGGCCGAGGCGGGCAAGGATCTGGGCGAAGCCGCGGCCGCCAGTGGTCCGCCGCCACGTGTGCCGGATCCCGCCACGCTCGGCCAGATCCGCAATGGCCTTTATCTGATCTTTGCCGGGCTGATCGGTGCCACGCTGGCAGCGCGCGCGCTGCGGGCGTCGCATGTCTTCGCCACGCGCATCGATGTCACCTATCCCAACGGACAGATGGTCAGCGTGCCGCGCGGGCACAGCGTGCTCGAGGCCAGCCGCATTGGCGGAATTCCGCACATGTCGGTCTGCGGCGGCCGCGGACGCTGTTCAACCTGCCGGCTGCGCGTGCTTCGGGGGCTTGAGAAGCAGCCGCCACCAACCCCTCAGGAACGCGCCACGCTCAAGCGGATCAAGGCCACGCCCAATGTCCGCCTCGCCTGCCAGCTGCGGCCGGTCGATCATCTTTCCGTTGCGCCCCTGCTGGTCCTGGACGAACGCAAGTCATCCGCGCAGTTCAGCAGGAGCCTGGCGCAGGGCGGGCGCGAATGCGAGATTGCGGTCCTATTCTGCGACCTGCGCGGCTTCACGTCTCTTGCCGAGCACCGCCTGCCTTACGATACGGTTTTCATCCTCAACCGTTTCTTTGACGTGGTGGGCCACGCGGTGGAGGAATCGGGCGGCCATGTCGACAAGTTCATCGGCGATGGCGCACTGGCCTTGTTCGGACTTGATGGCAACGAAGGATTGGCGGCGCGGCAGGCGCTCGC
>JAPLOT010000466.1 GCA_026400595.1 Alphaproteobacteria bacterium
GACCGCCTTACAGCGGTGCAAGCGGACACGAGCCTCAGCGTGGCCGATCTCGCCAGCCGTATCCAGACTCAGTATCCGGGCGTCGAGCAGATCAAGCGTGCTCCGTCAGGCCGGATAACAGCCTACTGGTTCGATGGGGACGTGGCGAAAGCCGGGGCCATCGATCCTGCCACTGGCACGGCCCTGGTCTCGGCTGATCCCAACCCGGTACAGCGCTGGCTCACAAACTTCCACCGCTCACTGTTTCTTGATGACGCGGGCCGAATCGTCATGGCACTGGGCGCGCTCGCCATGTTGGTGCTTTCCATCTCTGGCGCGCTGCTGGTGGCGCGTCGCGCCGGTGGCTGGCGGCGCTGGTTCTCACAGCTCAAGGGACCTCTCGCCGGACGACTCCATGTGGAGATCGCGCGCATCGCAGTCGTAGGGCTCACGCTTTCCTCAGCGACAGCGCTCTACATGACTGCCTCGACCTTCGGCCTTCTGCCCGATGAGCCTGTGCTCCTTGCCGTTCCAGCGGAGGTCAGCGGCAACACCGGCGTCAAAGTGGCGGCGATCGACATGCTGCAGAGAACGCCGGTCAGCGGACTGCGCGCATTCTCCTTTCCGGCTGCCGATGACCCTGCGGATGTTTTCACCCTCAAGACCGACAGTGGTCAGGGATATATCGATCAGGGTAGCGGCGCGCTGGTGGCATGGCAGGATCTCTCGGGCTGGGAGCGCGTCTCCGAGACGGTCTACATGCTGCACACCGGACAGGGTGCGGCGACACTGGGGTTTATCCTTGGCCTGATGGCGCTGGGCGTTCCGGTCATGGGCGCCACGGGGACGCTCATCTGGCTTTCCGCGCGTCACAGCCGCCCGCGCCTCAAGGGCAATGCGCCGATCGCCAAGGCTGAGACAGTCATTCTGGTCGGTAGCGAAGGTGGCAGCACCTGGGGCTTCGCCACCACGCTGCAGAGGGCGCTCCGCGAGGCGGGCCAACCGGTCCATGCCGCACCGCTCGCGAGCTTCGATGTCACCCGACTTAAGCATGCGCGCCACGTTATTGTTCTCGCCTCGACCTATGGCGATGGCGATGAGCCGGCCTCCGCCAGGGGCTTTCTCGCTAAGCTTGAGGCGATGCAGGTCCCGCCTGTCGCCCGGCTCGCCGTGCTGGGCTTCGGCGACAGCAGCTTCCCCTTCTTCTGCGGCTATGCGCAGCGAATCTCTACGCTCGCCGCTGCAAAGGGCTGGCCGCAGCTCCTGAACATCGCCATGGTCGACCGGCAGTCGCCGCAGGATTTCGGGCGTTGGGGCAAGGAACTCGGCGCGGCGCTGGGCCTGCCGCTCGATCTGGTACACCAGCCGGTGTCGCCGGCGGCTGTTCCTCTCACCCTCGAATCGCGCCGCGACTTTGGCGCCGAAGTGCAGGCGCCAAGTGCAATCCTGCGCTTCAACGTTCCAAAGTCGTCGATATGGCAGCGGTTGACGGGGGCCGGCTTTGCACGCTTCGAGGCAGGCGACCTTCTGGGTGTAGTCCCAGAAGGCTCCACCATGCCGCGCTTCTATTCTCTTGCATCCAACGCGGCTGATGGGTTTCTCGAAATCGTCGTACGCCGCCAGCCGAGCGGACTGTGCTCAGGTCAGCTGACGGCACTGGAACCGGGTCAGACGGCACAGGCCTTCCTAAGGCCCAATCCGGCCTTCCGTGTGGACGAAGACAGTGCGCCGGTAATCCTTGTTGGAGCCGGATCAGGAATTGGTCCGCTCGCCGGCTTCATCCGGGCCAATGCGAAGCAACGGCCCATGCACCTGTTCTTCGGCATGCGCCATGCTGCAAGCGACTTTCTCTATGCCGAGGAGCTCCAGCAGTGGCGCGCCGAGGGACGCCTTTCTCACCTTGTCACCGCCGCTTCACGCGGCAGGCGTCCCCACTATGTGCAGGATGCACTTCAGGCCGAAGCTGAAAATGTTGTGCGGCTTATCGCGCAAGGCGCACGTATCATGGTGTGCGGTGGGCGCCAGATGGCGACAGGCGTCA
The DNA here is from genome assembly GCA_026400595.1 of Alphaproteobacteria bacterium. GTDB lineage: Bacteria > Pseudomonadota > Alphaproteobacteria > Rhizobiales > Aestuariivirgaceae > Aestuariivirga. The sequence continues at coordinate 2,021 of JAPLOT010000466.1, forward strand.
GCGAGGCGTTGGCCCAGATCCTCGCACCCGCGGGGATCACACCCGCCATGCTACGTTCTGAGGGACGCTATGTCGAAGACGTCTATTGAGCTTTCGCGCCACGCCCTCAATGGCGCTACCATGGGCACGCGCTGGTCGGCGTTGTTCTTTGCCGAACCCGCCTTCGACGTTGCAACTCTGCAGCATGCCTTGCAGTTTGCAGTGACGGAGGTGGACGTGCAGATGTCTACATGGAAGCCGGACAGTGACCTGATGCGAGTGAACCGCGCAGCTGTCGGAGAATGGATTGACGCACCTCCAATGCTCATCGAGGTGCTGCGTCTGGGGCTTGTCATCGGCCGCGCCTCTGACGGCGCCTTCGACATCGGTCTCGGCGACGCTGTCACGGCCTGGGGCTTCGGCCCCGAACCAGCAGCAGCTGACTCTATCCGGATCGCACTCTCAACGAGGCGCCGGCCGAGCTCGGAGGTGCTGGAGATCGAGGAAGGCCGCCTTCGAAAGCGCTCTGCCGTCACGCTTGACCT
>JAPLOT010000048.1 GCA_026400595.1 Alphaproteobacteria bacterium
GGAGCGTACTAGCCGCCGAGCGCTGCGGAAACCGCCGCCGCCGCATCGCCGCCGTCGAAGGTGGTCACGCCTTCGAGCCAGGGCTTCGCGGCATCCGGGTTGGCTTTGAGCCAGGCTCTGGCGGTTTCCTTCGGATCTGCGCCGTCCTTGAGGACCGGGTCCATCATGGCGCCTTCCATGGCGAGGTCGAACTTGAGATTGGCGAGCAGCTTGCCGGCATTCGGACATTCTCCCGCATAGCCCGCGCGCACATTGGTCAGGACTGTCGCCGCGCCGAAACCTGAGTCGCCCATGCCGTCGAGATAGTGGATCTTCATCTCGCCCATGATCGGGTGCGGCGTCCACGCCAGGAACACAATCCACTCATTGTTCTTGATGGCCTTTTCGGCCTCGGTCAGCATGCCGGCCTCCGAGCTTTCCACCAGCGTGAAGCCCGAGAGATTGTTCTTCGCGTCATCGATCATCGTCTGAATGATGCGGTTGCCGTCATTGCCCGCCTCGATGCCGTAGATCTTGCCGCTGAACTTCTCGGCGTTGGCACCGAGATCGGCCAATGACTTCACACCGGCGTCCGCCACATACTGCGGGACCACAAGGCCATAGCCCGCGCCTTCAAGATTGGTCGACAGCTGCTCCACCGACTTGTCGTCCAAATAGTGCTGGATATCCGCCGTCATGCTGGGCATCCAGTTCCCGAGGAAAGCGTCGATGTCCTTGTTCTTCAGCGAGGCGTAGGTCACGGGCACTGAGAGCGTCTTCACTTCCGGCGTATAGCCCAGGGCTTCCAGCACCACGCTTGCAGCGCCCGTGGTCACCTGAATGTCGGTCCAGCCCACATCGGCGAAGCGGACGGTCTTGCAGCTCTCGGCGTCGCCGGCATAGGCCGGTGTGGCGAGACAGGCGCCCAGCGCGAGCACGGCCGCAAATGTCTTTTTCAAAGAAGTCATTCCAGTTCTCTCCCTGTTGTGCCGGAGGACTGTGTCTGCCGTCCTCTCGGTTCTGGCTGGACACTATGCAGTTTGGGCTCAGCTCGCAAGATTTTTATTGGACGGTCGTCCAATAAAGAACTAGCCTGCCACCCAGGAGGAGCACGCATGCCCAAGCTTGGGATGGCACCGATCCGCAGGAAACAACTGATCGGCGCCGCCATCGCGGTGATCCACGAAGATGGCTTCAACCACGCGACCGTGGCGCGCATTGCCCGGCGCGCAGGGGTCTCGTCCGGCATGGTGCACCACTATTTCAAGAACAAGGACGAGTTGCTCTTCGCCACCATGCGCCATCTCCTGGCGGAGCTGCATGCGGATGCGGTGTTGCGGCTTTCGGCAGCCCCGTCGCCCGAGGCCCGGGTGCGGGCGATCATCGACGCCTGTTTTGGCGATGCGCAATTCGACGCGCAGGTTTTCAGCGCCTGGCTGGCGCTCTATGGCAGCGCCCGGCAGTCCAGCAGCCTGCAACGAATTCTCAGCATCTATCACCGGCGCTTACGCAGCAGCCTGCTTCACGATCTCAAGAAGATGGTGAGCGCGGCGGATGCGGCCCGGCTGGCCGACGGCATTGCGGCGATGATCGACGGGCTCTGGCTGCGCTATGCCTTGACCGGGCAGCCCAAGGATCCGGAAACGCCCCGGGCCCTGACGCGCGACTACTTTGCCGCCGCTCACGATCAGGCTTTCAACCGGCGCGACAAGTCCTTAAGAGTAGCGTCCTGATTTTCCGGAGGGACGCGCAATGAAACCAGTGAAGTGGGGCATCATCTCGACGGCCAACATCGGCGTGGCCAAGGTCATTCCCGGCATGCTGAAAAGCAAGGATGTCGAGGTCGTGGCGATCGCGTCGCGCAAGCTCAGGCCGGCCCGGGAATGGGCAGGCAAACTCGGCATTCCGAAGGCCTATGGGTCCTACGAGGAGATGCTCGCCGATCCCGAGATCGAGGTCGTGTACAATCCGCTGCCCAACCACCTGCATGTTCCGCTGACGCTGGCAGCGGCACGCGCGGGCAAGCATGTGCTCTGCGAGAAGCCCATCGCCATCACGGCAAAGGAAGCACAGCAGCTCAGGAAGGCGCCCGGCTCGGTTCACATTGCCGAAGCCTTCATGGTGCGCCACGCCACCCAATGGCTTGCAGCCCGCGACCTGGTGAAGAAGGGCAGGATCGGCGACGTCCGCGCCATCCAGGTCTTCTTCTCATACTTCAATCGTGACCCCAAGAACGTGCGCAACAAGGCCGAGATCGGCGGCGGCGGCCTGCTTGATATCGGCTGCTACCCGATCACCGTGTCGCGTTTCATCTTCAATGCCGAACCGAAGCGGGTCACGGCCACCTTCGATCGCGATCCGAAATTCAGGACCGACCGCACCGCCGGCGGACTGGCCGACTTCGGCGATGGCCGGCACCTGTCCTTCTCGGTATCGACGCAGCTGGCGCCCTATCAACGCGTCCATATTGCCGGAACCAAGGGACGCATCGAGATCGAGATACCCTTCAACGCGCCGCCGGACCGACCGAACCGCTACTTTGTCCAAGGCATGGACATGAACGTGGGCGAATGGAACGAACTGCCGGTTTCGGACCAGTACCAGCTTCAGGCCGAGGCCTTCGGCCGGATCGTCCGCGGGAAGCAGAAACCGGTCTGGGGCGTCGGCGACGCCATCCAGAACATGAAGATCATCGACGCCTTTTTCCGGTCCGAGAAGAGCGGAAGGTGGGAGAAACCCTGATCCGGAAGGGCGGCGGACCAGCCAGACAAGGGAATTGACGTCCCTGCCGACCCCGACTATAAGCCGCCCATTCCCGATGGGCCGGGACCAAGGGCCGCATGCTGCAAGGTGTGCGGCCATGGGTATTTGAGGGCCCGTTGCAACGAGATCACGAGACAAGCAGGACCAAACTCAATGGCCAATACGAAATCGGCGAAGAAGGCCACCCGCGTTGCCACCCGCCGCACCGAAGTCAACAAGAACCGCGTCAGCCGCATCCGTACGCAGGTGCGCAAGGTCGAAGAAGCGATCGCTTCTGGCGACAGGGCGACCGCCGAGGCGGCGCTGAAGGCGGCGCAGCCCGAACTCATGCGCGGTGCCCAGAAGGGCGTCATGCACAAGAACACGGCATCGCGCAAGGTTTCGCGCCTGAGCGCGCGCGTCAAGGCTCTGAAAGCCTGACCGTTTTTTCGGGTCCCGAAGTTTAGCGCGCCGGAGGCCAGCCTCCGGCGCGTTTTGTTTGTCAGGCCACGGAACGTATCGCGCAAAAATCTTGGCGCTGTTTCAATGGGTTGTGGACGGGTGTTGGAAATCTGTCGCTCCAGCGGTGTTCTGGCACCCATACCGCGGTGGCCCGAAAAGACCGGATTCGCAATTCCCTCGCGCCTGTTGCCAAATGAACACGCTCGCAAATTCGCTCTGACTCCATGGGTTTACACAAGAAGTTTGACCCACTTTGGCAAGTTTAGCCGCGGATTGCCTTGTCCGTGTACTGACAGAAGGTGGAATCAGGTTGCGAGCCTGACCGGGGTTTTTGTAGGTTCATCCTGCGCTCAGGGCCACAGGGTCACAAGGAGTGCGACAGGCGACGAACCTGGGTGGACGGCCACAGCAGGATCCGCGAGCAGAACAAGATGAGCAGATCACCCCCGGCCTGTCTGGCCGGATGAGGGCTGCAATGACGGGTGTATGTGATGGACGTGTCAAAAAACAGCGCAGCTCTGCGCAATAAAAAGGAAGGGGCGTTCGATGACAAATCTCAACAGTAAGTGTAGGTCCGCCGGATAGGCTCCGGGACGAGGAAGGTGTGGTGCGTGCGTCAGAAGTGTGGCGCGCGAAGACGATGAATTGACCCCTGGGGGCGGGGGATAGACGAATGCGGCGGAAATGATGACGGCAATGACGGACGCTCTCAAACAGCGCTGGGACCGTGTGGCACAACGGTTGCGCGCAGAGCTCGGAGAAGACCTCTATTCAAGCTGGTTTGCTCGGATGGAACTGGAGGACATCAGCAGCGGGCGCCTTACGGTTTCGGTTCCAACCCGGTTCCTGAAGTCCTGGATCGAGACGCACTACGTCTCGCGACTCCACAAGATCGGTGAGTCCGAACTGGGGCAGATCGATTCCGTTCAGGTGCGGGTGCGCAGCAACGGAACGGCGGCAAGGCCTCTCGAGCAGCCGGAGCGCCGGCCCGAGCCGCAAGCCGCTGCACCGGTTCCGGCCACTGCCCTGCAGCAGGTCATGGCGGCCGACAAGCCCGTCACGCTGGATCCCAATCAGACCTTCGACACCTTCGTGGTTGGTGCGTCCAACCAGCTGGCCCATGCCGCGGTCTGCCGCGTGGCGGACGCGCAGCCGGGCTCCGTCGTGAGCTTCAATCCGCTCTTCATCCATGCACAGTCCGGTCTGGGCAAGACCCATCTGCTGAGCGCCGTGGCCCATCGCATCCGCGCGTGCCAGCCGTCGCGCAAGGTGCTGGTCCTGACGGCCGAGCGCTTCATGTATTCCTTTGTCGTGGCTCTGCGCCAGCGCGACACGATTTCCTTCAAGGACCAGTTCCAGTCGGTCGACGTCCTCCTGATCGATGATTTCCAGTTCCTGCAGGGCAAGACCATGCAGCAGGAGTTCTGCCATGCCTTCAACTCGCTGGTGGACTCGCGCCGCCAGGTGATCGTTGCAGCCGACGTGCCACCGGCCCAGCTCGACGCGGTCGACCAGCGCATGCGCTCGCGTCTGATGGGCGGCCTCGTGGTCGATATCGAGCTGCCCGACCTCGACCTGCGCCGGCGCATTCTCATGGGACGCTACGAGCAGGTGCTGCGGCGCGACCCTTCCGTGACCGTGCCCGACGATGTGCTGGAGTTCATTGCCAATCGCATGACCGGTGGCGGACGCGAACTCGAGGGCGCCCTCAATCGCGTCATGGCCTATCAGCAATTCAACCAGTTGCCGGTCACGCTTGATCTGGCCGCGATGGTGCTGCGCGACATGTCGGCCAATCCCGATCAGTCGCGCGTCAAGATCGAGGACATCCTCAAGGTCGTCGGCCGTCACTTCAACGTGGCCCGCACCGATCTCCTGTCACCTCGCCGTGCGCGGACCGTCGTGGTGCCGCGCCAGATCGGCATGTACCTGGCCAAGAAACTGACATCGCGTTCGCTGCCGGAAATCGGTCGCCGGTTCGGAGGGCGCGACCATTCGACCGTGCTGCACGCGGTCCGCAAGATCGAGGACCAGATCAAGACCGATGACAAGCTGGCGCGCGAAGTGGCCATGCTGATCCGCCTCGTCGAGCAGGGTTGATTTTTTCCATCCAAGGCTTGAATCCGGCCTGTTTTCCCGCCAATGTCTCCGGCCCGGCGCCAGCGCGCCGGGCCTTGTTTCATAGGGATTTCCGGTCATGCGTGTAACGATCGAGCGCTCTGCCTTTCTGCGGGCCCTGAACCATGTACAGTCGGTGGTGGAACGTCGCAACACCATCCCGATCCTGTCCAATGTGCTGTTGCAGGCCGACGGCGGCACGCTGAAGCTGACGGCCACGGATCTCGACATCGAGATCGTCGAAAGCGTGCCCGCCATGATCGCCAAGGCCGGCGCAGCGACCGTGCCGGCGCACATGCTCTACGACATCGTCCGCAAGCTGCCCGATGGCGCCCAGCTTGAGCTCGACCAGAGCGGCGACAGCAACCGCATGGCCATCTTCGCGGGCCGCTCGCGCTTCAATCTGCAGGCACTGCCACCGGAAGACTTTCCGGACATTTCCGCCGGCGATTTCTCCAACCGCTTCAGCCTCTCGGCAAGCGCGCTGAAGGGCCTCATCGAAAAGACCCGCTTCGCGATCTCCACCGAGGAAACCCGCTACTATCTGAATGGCATCTACTTTCACGAAGTCGCCGCGGGCAACCTGCTGCGCGCGGTGGCGACCGATGGCCACCGCCTGGCGCAGGCCCAGATCGCACGGCCCGAAGGAGCCAAGGGCATGCCCGGCGTGATCGTGCCCCGGAAGACCGTGCTGGAAGTGGTGAAGCTCCTCGAAGGCGCCGAGGCGGATGTCGAGGTCTCGCTCTCGGCCGCGAAGATCCGTTTCGCTGCCGGAGATCTGGTGCTGACGTCGAAGCTCATCGACGGAACCTTCCCAGACTACGAACGCGTCATTCCGCGCAGCAATGACAAGACGTTGGAAATTGACACCCGGACCTTTGCTTCGGCAGTCGATCGCGTGTCGACCATTTCGATGGAGAAGGGCCGGGCCGTGAAGCTGCATATCTCGGCTGACAAGCTGATGCTCTCGGTCAACAACCCTGACTCCGGCTCGGCCGAAGAAGAACTCATCTGCAGCTATGGCGCCGACCCGATCGAGATCGGGTTCAACTCGCGCTACTTGATGGACATCGCAGGCCAGATCAAGTCGGACTCCGTGGTCTTCAGCCTCGCCGATGCGGGTTCGCCCACCATCGTGCGCGACCCGGGTGACGAGCAGGCCCTCTACGTGCTGATGCCCATGCGGGTGTAACCGGGCGCCCGTGACCCATTCCGGCACGCTGGCGCTCAAACGCCTCACGCTCACCGACTTCCGCAACTATGCCGGCCAGAGGCTGGATGTTGACGGGCCGGCCATTGCCCTGACCGGCCCCAATGGCGCGGGCAAGACCAATCTGCTGGAGGCCATCTCCCTGCTGGCGCCGGGACGCGGCCTGCGCGGCGCGGCCCTGGAGGATCTCGCCCGGCAGGGCGGCAGCGGCACCTGGGCCATTGCGGTGGAGGCCGAAACCCCGGAGGGGCCCGTCTCGCTCGGCACCGGCTGGAGCGGCCAGGGCGAAGGCGACAGTCCCACACAGGGCCGGCTGGTTCTGGTCGACGGACATGTCCAGAAGAGTTCCGGTGCCCTGGGCCAGTTCATGCGGGTGCTGTGGCTCACGCCGGCCATGGACCGGCTCTTTGCCGGCCCGGCCTCCGACCGCCGCCGCTTCATGGACCGGCTGGTGGCGGCCTTTGATCCCGAGCACGCCTCCCGCCTGCTGGTCTTCGAAAAGGTCATGCGCGAGCGCAACCTTCTGCTGGAGGATCCACGCGCGGATGGGACCTGGCTTGCCAGCCTCGAAGCTCACATGGCAGAGGCCGCGGTGGCCATCGCGGCGGCCCGGCTGACGGCCCTCGACGCGCTCAGCTTCCATATCGGCGAAACCCGGGAGACAAGCCGCTTTCCCTGGAGCGAAATCAGCCTGGACGGGGAGATCGAAGCCCTTGTTTCGGCCATGCCGGCGGTGCGCGCCGAGGACGAATATCGTAGACTTCTGAACGATTCGCGCAGACAAGACAGGGGTGCCGGGCGTACACTAAGCGGACCGCATCGCAGCGATCTGGTCGTCCGTCACGGGCCCAAGTCCATGCCTGCCGGACTGTGTTCGACCGGGGAGCAGAAGGCTCTCTTGATCGGGCTGATCCTGGCCCAGGCGCGGGCGGTCTTGGGCGTCAGCGGCATCCCGCCGCTGCTGCTTCTGGACGAGGTGGCGGCGCATCTGGACCGAGAGCGGCGGCAGGGCCTGTTCGGGGCCTTGGCGGCGCTCGGGTGCCAGACCTGGATGACGGGGACGGACGTCGAGTTGTTCGCGGATCTTGGCCGCGAAGGCATGGTCTTCCATGTGGAGGACGGAACTGTTTCGGACGTGAAGAGAGTCTGATGACCGAAGAAGAGAAGCAGAATGGCGTGGCGGCCTACGGGGCCGAGTCGATCAAGGTACTGAAGGGCCTGGATGCCGTGCGCAAGCGGCCCGGCATGTACATCGGCGACACCGACGACGGGTCCGGCCTGCATCACATGGTCTACGAGGTGGTCGACAATGCGATCGACGAGGCGCTTGCCGGCCATGCCGACAGGGTCACGGTCACCCTGAACGCCGATGGCTCCTGCACCGTGACCGACAATGGCCGCGGCATTCCGACCGACGTCAAGGACGATGACGATCACGAGCCCAAGCGCTCGGCGGCCGAGATCGTGATGACGGAACTGCATGCCGGCGGCAAGTTCGACCAGAATTCCTACAAGGTTTCAGGCGGTCTCCACGGCGTGGGCGTTTCGGTGGTCAATGCCCTGTCCGTCTGGCTGAAGCTGGTCATCTTCCGCAATGGGAAGGAGCATTTGATCGCCTTCACTCACGGCGTTGCCGATGGCCCGCTGCAGATCGTCGGCGATGCGCCCGGCCGGCGCGGCACCGAGGTGACGTTCCTGCCCTCGACCGAGACCTTCTCCAAGACCGAGTTCGACTTCGCAACCCTCGAACATCGCCTGCGCGAACTGGCTTTCCTCAATTCCGGCGTCCGCATCCTGCTGGCCGACCGCCGCGGGGTTGAGCCAAAGGAGGCCGAACTCTTCTATGAAGGCGGAATCGCCGCCTTCGTGCGCTATCTCGACCGCACCAAGGTGGCCGTGCTGCCCGAGCCGATCATGATCCACGGCGAGAAGGACGGCATCACGGTCGACTGCGCCTTGTGGTGGAACGACAGCTATCACGAGAATGTCCTGTGCTTCACCAACAACATTCCGCAGCGGGACGGTGGCACGCATCTGGCGGGATTCCGCGCGGCGCTGACGCGCGTGGTCAACAACTATGCCAACGAAAGCGGAATCGCCAAGAAGGAGAAGGTGGCGCTCACCGGCGACGACGCGCGCGAGGCGCTCACCTGCGTGCTCTCCGTGAAGGTTCCCGATCCGAAGTTCTCGTCGCAGACCAAGGACAAGCTCGTCTCGTCAGAGGTGCGCCCCGTCGTCGAGGGCCTGGTCAGCGACCAGCTGGGCGCCTGGTTCGAGGAACATCCCGGCGAGGCCAGATCCATCGTCGGCAAGGTTGTTGAAGCGGCGGCCGCGCGCGAAGCCGCGCGCAAGGCGCGCGAACTCACGCGGCGCAAGGGCGCGCTCGACATCGCCGGCCTGCCCGGCAAGCTGGCCGAATGCCAGAACCGCGACCCGGCGCAATCGGAACTCTTCATCGTCGAGGGCGACTCGGCCGGCGGTTCCGCCAGGCAGGCGCGCAACCGCGAGAACCAGGCCGTGCTGCCCTTGCGCGGCAAGATCCTCAACGTCGAGCGCGCGCGCTTCGACAAGATGCTGTCCTCCGCCGAGATCGGCACGCTGATCACGGCGCTGGGCACCGGTATCGGCCGCGAGGAGTTCAACATCGAGAAACTGCGCTACCACAAGATCATCATCATGACCGACGCCGACGTGGACGGCGCCCATATCCGCACCCTGCTGCTCACCTTCTTCTACCGGCAAATGCCGGAAGTGATCGAGCGCGGCCATCTCTATATCGCCCAGCCGCCGCTCTACAAGGTGAAGCGCGGCTCTTCCGAACAATATCTCAAGGACGCCAAGGCGCTGGAGAATTACCTGATCGATACCGGCCTGGAAGGTTCCACGCTTGTGCTGGCCGACGGCAGCGAGCGGGCCGGCCAGGATCTCCGCAGCATCGTCGAGGACGCGCTGTCAATGCGGGCGGCGCTTGACGTGCTGCATGCCCGCTATCCGCGCAACATCGTCGAGCAGGCGGCGATCGCCGGCGCGCTCAGTCCCGAGGTTCTCTCCAACGAGGTGAATGCGGCGCAGGCTGCCGCCTACATCGCGCGGCGGCTGGATGTCATCTCGGAAGAAACCGAACGCGGCTGGAAGGGTCAGCCGACAGGCGATGGCGGCCTCTCCTTCACCCGCGACAAGCGCGGTGTCACGGAGCACTGGAGCCTCGATGGCAAGCTCATCTCTTCATCCGACGCCATGCGCCTCGACAAGCGCGCCGATCATCTGCAGGAGATCTATGCGAGGCCCGCCAAGCTCCGGCGCAAGGAGTCCGACACGGTCATCTATGGTCCGACCGGATTGCTGGATGCCGTCTTCTCGGCGGGCCGCAAGGGCATCACCATGCAGCGCTACAAGGGGCTG
>JAPLOT010000284.1 GCA_026400595.1 Alphaproteobacteria bacterium
CGTTTCTGAACCTCATCGGAGACACTGTTGCAGGCTGGGTGAATGTGGCCCGCACACTGCAGGTCGTGACCAAGACGACCTCCCAGAGTGCATGGGGCTTCGGCTCCTATCTGGGATGGCCATCAGGGGCTGCCAATGCCGAGGCGACCTATACACAGAATCTGCCTGCCGGCTGGAAGGCGGCCATCGATGCTGCTGCTGTGATGCTCAATCTCCGTTATCGGCACAACGATCATTCCGGCAGCGGAGGCACCGGCAATTCGAGGGGGCGGATGGGGCTCGAGTTCTGGAGTGCTGTCAATGCTGGCGGGTCACAGCTGGGACCGACGCTTTACACGGATCCGGCAAACGTCCAGCTGCCACGCTTTGCGGCAGGCAATCGGCTCATGCAGCAGGCTGTTCCAGCCGGCGCACGGTCGATCCGGATCCGGCACATTGGCGAACGCATAGATGGCATTACCTCCACACAATACAATCACGTGAAGAACCTGATCTGGGCCTCACTCGTGAGGGACCAATGAGTCGAGGCCCGACATCCTCATCGGACGCCGTGCCTCAATCGCCGGTGATCATGTCAACCTCGTCTGGAAAGAACGAGCCGCGCGCGACGAAACGCCCGGAGGTCTCAGTTGCTGTCAGCAGTAATAGACCCCGACAGCGCAACGGCGGACGGTGCGTCGGGCAACGCCCGCAACGCTGACGGGCGTCAGGGGCCTGCCAACTCGGGCCTCGGCGGAGCCAACAAAACTGAGGCTCCCGGCACCGTCGCTGCTGCGGTTGGCTTCCAGTCCGATGACGCCCAGGGTCAGGAGGGCGGTGGCAATTGCAAGTCGTTTGAACATGTTCATATCCTTATCTATTGGGCCTTGGGCATGAATTGGGCAGGCAGTTCGTCGATGTCCTTTAGATCATCGAATTTCCCGGTCGTCGCACCTTCGGGCGCCTTGAACGTGAAATCCGTGGTCGACGCGCTGGTGCTGGCCTTCCAGTCGTGAACATCGATAGTGTACTGGGGATGGGCGTCGATCTTCGTGCTGGTCACGACAAACCGGCAGGGGTATGGCGCGTCGCCCTGCGCAATCCAGATCTGCCAGTCGATGTCCTCGCCGCGGACGGCAAGATGATCACATTCCTGGCCGCGAATGATGCCACTCCCGAGGTCCTTCACGTCGACAGTGCCTTCCATGAGATGATCATAGGGCGCCGACGATAGGAGGTCTGCCGCGGGCAACGGCCGTCCATAGGTGTCGCGGAGTACCATGACCAGGTTGTCGACTGTGCCCGGTATCTCGGCCTGGGCATAGCTGTTCAGGTTCTTGCCGAGCACGGTGACGGTCTTGCCGTCGAAGTTCAGTTCAACATCGGCAAAGCCGCCATGGCGGGTCGCGCGGATCTTGTCAGGCCTGCTCAGGTCTACGGTACCGGAACTCGCGAAGCCGAGCTTCTGCTTGTCGGTGGTCACCACTTCCAGCGTCGAGTCAAACTGGAAGGCAATGCTGTTTTGGGCAGCCAGATAGTCGGACATCGCCTTCAGCAGGTTCTTGGCGTTGGCCTCGTCTGCATTTGCCTGCATGACGCCGCCGACGGCCAGCAGTGCAACGGCAGCGACGGCAACCTTGAGGGGTTGGGAACTGAACGACATGGAGAACTCCTTGCTTTGGGGGCGTTTCACGGATGGTCCATACATACCCGAAGACCCGCCATGTGATTTGACCAGTATCAATTCTCTACCATCCCCAGCCACAGTGAACACAGGTTTCTGTCTTTGTGGAGGCAAGCCATCCCCGGGGGTCATTTCTCGATGAAGACACAAGTTCAAGAATGGCTT
>JAPLOT010000431.1 GCA_026400595.1 Alphaproteobacteria bacterium
CGTCGCAAGACTGATATGCCGACTAATACCAAGTCCCTGAGAGGCTGACCCACGAGGGGGCTTCTCAAATCACCTGCGGAATGATTCACCATGGCGAATAAAGAAGGTTCGCCATGTCGTTTCAGTGATTACCGACATCGATCCGAGGCATGATGGATGGCGTAAGAAGCTCAAATGGAGATCAGCGACATGCGCAATACCATCATCCCTCTTTGCCTCACCGCCCTTGTCGTTTTCGCTTCGCCAGCCATCGCGGCCGGGGGCGGCAGCAACGACAGCGGCTCATCGCCGTCAGCGCAGGACTGCAAGCAGGGCCAAGTCTGGGACAAGAAGAAAAAGAAATGTGTGAAGGCGTCTTCTGGCGTCCTTCCGGACGCCGAACTTTATGAGCAGGGTCGCGCGCTCGCCAAGGAGGGCCGCTATGAATGGGCCCTCGAAGTGCTTGCGGCAGTCGGAAACCAGAACGAGCCGCACGTGCTGAACTACACCGGTTACAGTCATCGCAAGGCAGGGCGCCTCGACATCGGCATTTCCTACTACCGCAAGGCGCTGGAGATCGATCCCAACTTCGTGCTGGCGCGCGAGTATCTGGGTGAAGGCTATGTGGCGGCCGGCCGGGTCGACCTCGCCATGGTCGAGTTGAATGAGATCGGCGAGCGCTGCGGTACCGGCTGCGAGGAGTACAAGGATCTCGCAGAGGCAATCGCAACGGCCAACTGACAGATGCCTAAACTGGGCGCACAACCCAGGCAACGGCACCCTGCCCCAACTTCCAAGCCCGAGGCGCGCTGCAAGTGCGGACACGATAAGTGGCAGTTCAGCATCGAGCTACCACGGGATGTTCACGATCTTAGATATGCCAACTTAACTCATCGCACTAGCCACAGGGCCTACAGCAATGCCTGAGGGGCACACAATACATCGCGCCGTGCTCGACCAGCGGCCAATGTTGGTTGGACACCGCCTCGACGTCTGCTCGCCCCAGGGGCGTTTCCTCGAAGGTGCGGAACGTCTCGACGGGAGAATTTGCACTGGCATTGAAGCCTACGGAAAGCACTTGCTCTATTGCTTTGGCGATGATGCGCTTCACATCCATCTGGGCCTGTTTGGTGTATTCAAAGCCCAGAAGTGGCCCGCGGCGGAACCAAAGGGGGCAGTGCGTGTACGCATGATGAGCAAGTTGCATTGCGTCGACATCAATGGGCCAAATTGCTGCGAGGTTCTGGACATGCCTGCACGGGCGGCACTGATTGCGCGCATCGGGCCTGATGTGTTGCGTTTCGATGCCGACCCCGAGCGTGCCTGGGCGCGGATCAACAGGAGCAAGACGCCGATCGGGCTTTTGCTGATGGATCAATCGGTGATTGCCGGTATTGGCAATATCTACCGGAGTGAAATTCTGTGGCGCCAGAAGGTGAGCCCGGAAACGCCCGGAACCGCCATTTCGCGCGAGACATTCGACAGGCTGTGGTTCGATGCCGTGCATCTTCTCAAGATTGGGGTGAAGGCCAACTCGATCATAACGGTCGACGGCGTAAAGAAATCCCGCAGCCGTTACGGGGAGCGGGTGAACATCTTCAACAAGCCTCATTGTCCGGCATGTGCATCGGAAATCCGCCGGCTGGAGATGGCGAGCCGCAGGGCTTTCACCTGCGACACCTGTCAACCCACCGTTGGGTAGACGGGCTTGAGATCGCGGCGGTATCGACGAGTCCGTTCAGCGGCGCCATCGTGACCTGGCCCGACGGGACGAAGGGATTAAGCACTGGCTTCTCGGGATGTTTCAGCAGGAGGTCGGGGTTCGCCCCATCATAGATCGCGGCCAGGGCCAGAAGCCGCAGAACCTGTGGCGCATACGCTCCTGTCACCCCTTATGCACCGGTCTTCAACTCAGGCTCGGTGCGCTGCCAATGCAGCTGGATCGAAAGCTCGGCCATATCGTGTTGTCCTATCTGATCGGTCACGTTCAGGAAGAGGCGAGCGTTTTCTTGGGGTCGTAGAAGGGGCGTTCCACCACCGTGGCCCGGCGCAGGCCGGTCGCCGTCGCCACCTCGACCTCGGTGCCAAGTGCGGCATGACCCACCGACACCATGGCAAGCGCGATGTTCTGCTTCAGACGGGGCGAATGGATGGCCGAGGTCACCTTGCCGATCACCGCGCTGTCGTGGCTGATGGACCAGAAGGTGGTATTCGGCCCGGTCAGGGGCGCGCCATCGATTAGCAGGCCCACCTGCTTGCGGCTAACGCCCGACTCCTTGATCCGGCGGAGCGCGGTCTTACCGATGAAACCTGCCTCGATCTCAAGGTTCACAAGCCGGTCCAGCCCCAACTCATAGGGGTTGGTGTTGATATCGGCATCGGCGTGGTAGGACAGCATCCCGCCTTCGATCCGCCGGATCGACGAAGTGTGACCGGGCTTCAAGCCGAACGGCTTTCCCGCCGCCATGATCTTCTCCCAAAGCTCGTCGCCGCGGGCGGACTCCTGCAGATAGAGCTCGTATCCGAGTTCGCTCGACCACCCTGTGCGCGACACGATCAGCGGAATGCCAACCAGTTCCACCCGGCGCAGCCAGTAATACTTCAGGTTCATGATCCCGTCGCCGAACAGCGCGCGCATCACCTCCCCCGATTTCGGGCCCTGCAACTGCAAGGGCGACACATCGGGTTCGCGGATCGTCACATCCAGCCCCGAATGCACTGCCACGCCCTGGGCCCACAAAAGGATGTCGCTGTCGGCCAACGACAGCCAGAAGTGGTTTTCCGCAAGCCTAAGCAGAATCGGGTCGTTCAGAATGCCGCCGTCGGAATTGGTGATCAGAACGTACTTGCACTGCCCCACCGCCAGTTTGGACAGATCTCGCGGGGTCAGCCTCTGCACGAATTCGGCCGCATCCGGCCCAGTGATCTCGACCTGACGCTCGACCGCTACATCGCAAAGGATCGCATCGTTGATCAGGTTCCAGAAATTCTGTTCGGGATTGCCAAAGTCGCGCGGGATATACATGTGGTTATAGACTGAAAACGCCTTGGCCCCCCAACGGACGGTTGCCTCGAAATAGGGGGATTTGCGAATCTGCGTTCCGAAACCGAAATCTTCTACCTTTGCCATCTTGCTTGTCCTTGCTGGCGGGTCAGCCCCGCCCTCTTCAACCACGTCAGTCGCGCCCTACACGGCGTCGCCGACAGACCCACCAACTCGGTCAGCCTCGATTTGCTGAGCTGCCCGCAATGTTGCAGCGCGCACAGAATCCGGACAGCTGCGGCGTCAAGTTCGTCGGGTTTCATATTCTTGCAGAGTGCATGAGGGAACACTTTCACAAACCATGATCACCATCAGGCATGGTTCCCGATACCTACGCGTTGAATTGTATGATTGCCAGGCCAACCAGAAAATTACACCACCTTGACGGACGTAACCTGTTTCGCAAGGAGTTCCGGTTGCCGATGCGGTGCGGCAGATCGGCGTCACCGAGGTGACCTACTATCGATGGCGCCAGGAGTACGGCGGCCTGAAGATGGACCAGGTGAAGCGGCTGAAGGAGCTGGAGCTTGAGAATAGCAGGCTCCGGAAGGCGGTTTCGGACCTGACCCTGGACAAGCTGATCCTGAAGGAGGCAGCCCGGGGAAACTACTGAGCCCCGCGCGGCGTCGGGCCTGCATTGCGCATGTCCGGCAGGTTCTGTCGATCTCCGAGCGTCGCGCCTGTGCGGCGCTCGGGCAACACCGGTCGACACAACGCAAGGTCCCGCGGGGCCGAGAAGACGAGGAACGCCTGACCGAGGACCTGGTAGCGCTGGCTCGCAAGCATGGCCGCTTGGGGTATCGCAAGATCGCCGCCCTGTTGCAAAGCACGGCTGGCTGGGTG
>JAPLOT010000318.1 GCA_026400595.1 Alphaproteobacteria bacterium
TGGCGCCGCGCAGCGCTTCCTTGGCGACGACTACAACACGCAGCAGTGGGAACAGGTCCGCGACATCCTCGATGTGTGGTTCGATTCAGGGTCGACCCATGCCTTCTGCCTGGAACAGCGGCCTGATCTCAAGTGGCCCGCCGATCTCTATCTCGAGGGATCCGATCAGCATCGCGGCTGGTTCCATTCCTCGCTGCTCGAGTCCTGCGGCACACGTGGGCGTGCGCCCTATGATGCCGTGCTGACCCACGGGTTCGTGGTCGCCGAGGACGGCCGCAAGATGTCGAAGTCGCTGGGCAACATCGTGACGCCGCAGGACGTGATCAAGCAATCCGGTGCCGATATCCTGCGCCTGTGGGTCGCTTCGGCCGACTATGCGGAGGACCTTCGCCTCGGCCCCGAGATCCTCAAGACCAATGTCGAGGCCTATCGCAAGCTGCGCAACACCATGCGCTACATCCTGGGCGCAGTGGACGGCCTGAAAGACTGGGAGTTCGTGCCCGCGGCCGAGATGCCGGAGCTTGACCGCTATATCCTGCATCGCCTGCATGAATTGGAAGGACAGGTCCGCGCAGCTTATGAAGTCTTCGACTACAAGCGCCTCTTTGCGCTTCTGACAAACTTCATGACGGTCGATCTCTCGGCCTTCTACTTCGACATCCGGAAGGACTCCCTTTATTGCGATGCGTGGTCCAGCCTGCGGCGACGCTCGTGCAGGACCGTGCTTGATCAGCTGTTTCATTGTCTCGCCACCTGGTGGGCGCCTGTCCTGGCCTTCACCATGGAAGAGGTCTGGCTCGCGCGCTTTGGTGGTGCGGAGTCATCCGTGCACTTGATGCAGTTTGCGCAGACACCCGATGAGTGGGGCGCTCCCGATCTTGCCGCCAAATGGGACAAGATCCGTGACGTGCGGTCGGTCGTCACTGGCGCACTCGAAATCGAGCGCCAGGTGAAGAAGACCATCGGTTCGGCACTGGAAGCCGCGCCGGATGTCTATATATCGCGTCCAGACCTGATTGCTGCCTTGGACGGCGTCGACCTTGCAGAGATTTCCATTACCTCCGGCGCTCGCCTGATCGAGGGCGAAGGACCGGCAGATGCCTTCCGGCTGGACAACGTGAAGGGTGTGGCCGTCGTCTTCAAGCCCGCAGAGGGCCGAAGGTGCGCAAGGTCCTGGAAGATCACGCCGGACGTCGGCAGCGATCCGGAGTTCCCGGACATCACCCCGCGCGATGCAGACGCTGTGCGCGAGTGGCAGATCCGCTTCGAGAAGAACGTTTGAGTCGCTCGCGCCTGTGGGGACCCTTGGCACCGCTGGTTCTGGCGGTGGCGGCACTGGTTTTCGGATTCGACCAGACCAACAAGTGGTGGATGCTCTTCATCTACAACATTTCGGAACGTCAACCAGTTGAAATAACATCGTTTCTCGAGCTTGTTCTGGTTTGGAACAAGGGCGTTTCCTATGGACTTTTCAGCGGCCATCAGCAGGGTTTTCTCATCGCCATGGCGCTGGTCATTTCGGTGCTTCTTTGGGTCTGGGCGAGCCGGTCGGAGAACCGGCTGGGCGCCTGGGCCTTTGGCCTGATCATCGGCGGTGCGCTGTCCAATGCGCTGGATCGAGCGGTGCATGGGGCTGTCGCCGACTTCTTCCATTTCCACTTGGGCAGATTCAGCTGGTACGTCTTCAACATCGCCGATGTCGCCATCGTTGCCGGGGTGGCGCTGCTGCTGTATGAATCGCTGATGGACCGCGGTGCGGGGGCCCGCCGCGGAAACGCCTGAATTTCCGGCCAGACATGGCCAATCTTTTAGCCAAGGGGTATGCGATGAAAAGTCGGGGTTCAATTCTGGGTCTGCTGGCAATTGCCGTTGCAGCTTCCGGTTGTTCCTCTGTCAGCGGCCTGCTCGACGACGGTCCGGCGCCGCAAACCATGGCTGCGGCGCCCGCGGATCTTTCCATGCCGCCGGACCTTCGTCTTCCGCCGCCCGGTTCGGCACCACCGCCGGCACCGGCCTATCAAGAGACGCAGGCCGTGGCGTCGGCTCCGGCAGCCAGTGTGGCCACTCCCGCCGTACCCTCGACAGGCGTGAGCAAACCCGAAGATGCGGCATACGAGAAATACGGCATCGTGATCTACAATCCGGACGGTACGCGCCGTCCCGATGCCGTGCTACGCGAGGAACTGCGCAAGGCTATTGTCGCCGAAAAGCAGAAGGCCAATCCGAACTACGGCACCGTGTTCAACATCGGCAACATCTTCAAGGACGAGTAGAGGTCCGGGGCCGCTCGGGAAGCTGCACCCATGGCCATCAGGCGACTCTCGGAAGGCACCGTTAACCGGATCGCCGCAGGCGAAGTCATTGAACGTCCTGCAAGCGTCGTGAAAGAGCTCGTGGAGAACGCCATCGATGCCGGCGCCTCGGCAATCGAGGTCGTCTTCAGGAGTGGCGGCAAGAGTCTCATCCGCGTTCGCGATGATGGCCATGGCATGGACCGGGAAGACCTTCTCCTCGCCATCGAACGTCATGCTACGTCGAAGCTCCCCAGTGACGATCTGATCGAGATTCGATTTTTGGGTTTCCGCGGCGAGGCACTGCCGTCGGTCGGTGCGATCAGCCGGCTGAGCGTTGCGTCGCGTCCGCGCGGCGGCGGCGAAGCGCATGAAGTCACCGTCGAGGCGGGGCAGGTCAGCGGTCCGCGACCGGTTGCCTTGTCAAGGGGAACGGAAATCGAAGTCCGCGATCTGTTTTTCGCCACGCCAGCCCGCCTCAAGTTCCTCAAGACGGACCGGGCCGAATCGGCGGAAGCGACCGACGTCGTTCGACGCATGGCACTGGCCTATCCGCATGTCGGCTTCTCATTCGTCACTGAGGATCGCCGGGTTCTCGACGTGCCGTCGGGTGAGAAGGAGGATCAGCGGATCCGCAGGATCCTTGGCAATGACTTCATGGAGAATGCGGTCGCCTTTGGTCTGATCCGCGAGGATGTTCAGGTCCACGGCCTTGCAGGCCTGCCCACCTGGACGCGGGCTCAGGGCAACATGCAGTATCTCTTCGTCAATGGTCGTAGCGTCCGGGACAGACAGCTTGTCGGAGCAGTGCGGGGCGCCTACGCGGATGTGATGGCGGCGAACCGCTTTCCCGCCATTGTGCTCTTCGTCACCTGCCCGCCGGACCGTGTGGACGTGAACGTTCATCCAGCCAAGGCGGAGGTCCGGTTCCGCGATCCCGCCCTTGTGAGGTCGGTGATCATAAGCGCTATCCGGGCAGCCCTTGCCGACCGCAGGCAGGCGACAGACACCACACTTGCACAATCGATGGCCTCGAACTTTCGACCGATGTCATCGTCCTCCGGATATGCAGGCTTTACGGACGTCCAACGCGCCTTCGCGATGGACATGCCGATTGCGGCATCTGTTTCCGAAGACCCTCCTGTCGCGGACTATCCACTTGGCCAGGCGCGCGGCCAGTTGCATGATACCTACATACTCTCTCAGACCCGGGATGGCATTGTCCTCATCGATCAGCATGCAGCGCATGAGCGCCTGGTCTATGAGCGACTGAAGCGAGAGCGCGCAGACCGGCAGTTGGCAGTCCAGCCGTTGCTGGTGCCGGAAGTTGTCGATCTTGATCCGTCGATGGTCGAACGCCTGTCGGGCGCAGCTTCAGTACTGGCCGAGTCGGGGCTGGTGGTCGAGGCCTTCGGCGATGGCGCGGTCATCGTTCGCGAGGTACCGGCCGCCATCGCTGATGGTGACATCGCCGGGATCATTCGCGACATTGGCGACGAGCTTGCGACCTTCGACGCATCGACTGCAGTCGAAACGCGCATCAATCATGTGCTTGCTACAATGGCCTGCCACCACTCGGTACGTGCCGGGCGCAAGCTCCGCCCCGAGGAAATGAACGCCTTGCTGCGCGAAATGGAAGCCACGCCCAATTCAGGGCAATGCAACCACGGGCGCCCGACATTCGTGGAACTGAAACTTTCGGACCTCGAACGCCTGTTCGGACGTCGATAGACGTCAACCGGCCTCGATGTAGCGCTGTACTTCGGCCGCACTCACCGCCTTGCGCAACGCGCTGTCCTCGGCTTCGCAGACCGCCGAATAGTGGTTCACGAAGTCGGCGCCGAATATCTCCTTAGCCCTCTTGCTGTCCTTGAAGCGGCGCGTGGCCTCCAGCAGGTCGATGGGGAGCCGCTCGGCTCCTTCAGGAATCTCATTGGGTCCACCCGAGGAGATCGGGGGGGCAGTCAAGGGCAGTTCGCGCGACAGGCCGTCAAGTCCGGTGCCCAGCATCGCCGCCATGGCCAGGTATGGATTGAGATCGCTTCCAGGCAGTCGCAATTCAAGGCGCGCCTTGTCATCGGTCTCGGCAGCCGTTCTGACTGCAGCTGCATAGTTATAGGGTGCCCAGCTCACGGTCTTTGGTGCCCAACTGCCTGGCGCCAGCCTGCGGTAGGCATTCACGGTATTGCCAATCATTGGGAAGACCTCCGGCACCAGGTCAATGATCCCTGCAAGAAACGACTTTGCCGTTGCTGACAATCCGTTCTCATCGGCCCGGTCGGCGAAGGCATTCCTGCCGGACTTGCGATCGCGCAAAGAGAGATTGATATGCCCTCCGATTCCCGGAAAGCCCGCGCCGGTCAGCGACATGAAGGACGCCGTAAGGCCACGCTGGCGGCAGAATGCCTTGGTGAACATGCGAAAGAAGCAGGCATCATCCGCTGCGCGAAGGGCGTCTCGATGTTTGAGTGTCGCTTCGATGCAGCCGGGACCCAATTCGACACTGAGCGAAAACACGGAAACATCCGCTGAAGCAAGGCAGGCCTCGAGTTCGGAAATCAGGCCAGCATGCGTTGCCGCCGTCTGCCCGGACCAGCAGCGGTTGTCTGGCGCAAAGGCCGAGAGATTCGCGAAGTTCTTTGCCCGCAGTGACTCGGCAGTTTCTGCCAGCACGATGAACTCGAACTCATAGGCTGCCTGTACGTCGAAGCCCATGTCGCGGGCCTTGGCGATCTGGTTCTGCAGCACACGGCGCGGCATAATCTCGGCCTGAGGCCCGGTATAGTCCATCACCAGTGCTGCCGCCTTGGCCTCGAAGGGATAGGGACGAAGCGACTCGACGTCGTAGCGTACCGTCTCGCTGCGATAGGGGCCCGGAAAGACGATGTTCTCGCCCGTGTCCCATTTGGTGACCACATTGGCGAATACGGCCCTAGCGGCGCCGTCGAGCAGCTCCTGTCGCCGCAGGCGCCGCTCCCGGAACATCCCCGCATAGTCGAAGATACCTACATGAATGACCTCGGCGCCGATCTTGTCGAGTGCCTCTGCCAGGTCCTTGCTCAGTTCCGCCTGCTTTGTCACGTGCCCGTCCCCCTCTGCGATCGCCGGGGAATTGATCAGGCCCAGCGTGGATCGCCCGGCTCCATGACCACGCGCGGCAGCCTGATATCGTGCTTCGCCCGGATCGCCGCGTCAACCTCGCGCGGAATGTAGTCGGGATAGTAGGTAGAGAGGATCTCGCGCTTACGCACAGCAGCCCGCTGGACAATTTCCGGCTTACCCGCCTCGTTCCACTCCTTCGGGCTCATGCGGTTCGCCACCTGCGGATAGACATACTCCTTCTGCATCAGCGCCAGGGTCTGTTCGTTGCCCAGATAGTGTCCAGGCCCATCGATGCAGACATTGGCGATGACGTCCAGGGAAAGGGTCTCGTCATTCACTTCGATGCCGCGGACATTGCGGTTGATCGACCCCAGCATGTCATTGTCGATCAGGAGGCTTTCGAGGCAAAAGCCAAGCAGCGAAGCATGCATGCCGGCGGATTCATACATGAGGTTGATGCCGGTCATTGCCGAAATGCCGGCGGTGACGCCTTTCTCGTAGCCTGCCTGCATGTCGGGCATCTTCGAATCGCACATGCCGGCAGCCGAGCCGACGGTGAGGTTGTAGAAATGCCCCATCTGGGCGCAGCCGGAGGTAATGAGGGCCTGCTCGCCGGAACCGCCCGACATGGCGCCGGTGCGCAGGTCGGAAACGAAGGGCCATGGGCCCCAGATGGCCACCGCACCTGGGACGATGGAGTTGATGTAGACCAGCCCTGCAAGGCATTCCGCCACGGCCTGTACGACTGTTCCGGCTAGAGCCGCGGGGGAGGTGGCACCGGCCTGCGCGGCCGAGAGAAGGAGGACCGGCATTCCGCCACGCGCTGCCACTTCCAGGCATCGGCATGCATCTTCGGCAAACTTCATCGGAGGAACCACGAAACAATTCGACTGCGAGACGAAGGGACGCTCGCGCCACTTCTCCTCGCCTCCGGCGATGAAGTGCAGGATGTCCAGGCACTCGGTCACGTGTGCGGGGTCCACCATGCTGGTACCAACATGCTTCTGCGTGCCGGCGATGCAGGCGTACATCGTGTTGATGTCGAGGTCATGCCCCGTGATCATGTCGCGTGCCGTCAACGGGCGCTGATAAAAATGGATGTGATCGCAGTTGTCGACAATGCGTCCAGCGTCATAGAGGTCGACAAGCACCGACTCGCGATAGGTCTTGGTTTCGGGCTCGACCACATGCACGGCCGCTCCCGCGGTTCCGAAATAGACTTTGTTGCCAGAGGGTTCCATGTCATGCTTCGAGTCGCGGCCGTGAAGCACGAAGTTCCTGGCGCAACTCGCCAGGGTGTCCTCGACGAGCGAGCGGGGAATGCACAGGCGGCCATTGCTGTTGATGAAGCAGCCGCGCGCCGTCATTGCCTCGATGCAGGTCGGTATCGCTTGCGCCAGGCCGATGGTCTCCAAGAGCTGCAAGGCGGTTTCATTGATCCGCTGCATGTCGCGGTCGGTCAGTGGCTTGTACTGTCCGCCCACCATGCCGGGACGGACGGCCGCCTCCGCCATCGGGATCGGCCGGGCGCGCATGGCGCGGCGGGCATCGCGTCCGCCGCGGCGGCGGGAAAGATCTTCGACAGCACTCATGCTGGATACTCCTCTGTTGCCCGTATATCGTCCGTTTCGGGGGGTGGCCGCAACGGCCTAACTTTTACATAGGCTGGTGAGTAAATCTCACCATATGGGTCGTGAATCCAACTCTCTTGGCACTTAACTAACGGGTTTTAGGAGTGTTATGAGGGAACTCCCAGTCAATTGGTGAAGAAACTTGCCCAGACGCGACCTGCCGCCGCTGCGCGCCCTGACCGCTTTCGAGGCCGCCGCCCGGTTGGGCAGCTTCCGGCTCGCTTCGGGCGAACTCGGCATAACCCGCTCTGCCGTCAGTCATCAGGTGAAGTCGCTTGAGCAGCGGCTGGGTGTCCAGCTCTTTCGCCGCGACGCCCGGCGCGCGGAACTGACACAGACGGGTCACACCTATTATCCGGTCGTCCGTGAAGCCTTCGACATGATCGAGGCCCAGACCCGTGCATTGAAACCACCAGCGGCCGACAATGAGCTGACCGTCCAGGTCTATGTCACCGTCGCGCTGAAATGGCTGATCCCGCGGTTGCATGATTTCGAGCGGCGCTTTCCCGACATGAAGGTCAGGCTGTCGACGTCCTACTTCGACTGGGACTTCGACGAGAAACATGTTGATGCGGGTTTCATTCTGGCGCGCAACCGGTCGCCTGAGCATCACTATCGCACGCTCTTTCGCTCCATGCTGACGCCTGTCTGCTCGCCGGCGCTGATGCGCGGTCCAAATGCACTGAAGTCGCCAGAAGACCTCACCAAACACAAGTTGCTCTATGTATACACGGCCGAAGAGGACTGGCATATCTGGCTTGAAGCCGCAGGTATTTCCGGCATCAAGCTCTCGGACAGGCTGGCTTTCGACAGTTACATCCTCGCACAGGAAGCGGCGATCGAGGGTAGGGGCGTTGCGATGACCATCGGGCCCTTTGCGACAGAGGAGATCAAGATGGGACGCCTCGTCAGTCCATTCCCGCTGATGGTGCCGCACCGTCACAACTGGCTCTTCGCCTGCAATGCCGAACACGCCATGAAGCCCAAGATCAAGCGCTTCGAGGAGTGGCTCGCAAAGCAGATCGCTGCCGATCCAGCGCTCGAACCCTATCGCGACAAAGGAAAATGAACGTGACTGAACTGGATGTGGAAACTTCGAGTCCTGAAACCTCCCGTAGAACCCGACGGGATGGCGCACGGCGCAGCGGCGGTGGCGTCAAAGGGGCGATTCCGCAACTTCCCCGCCGCAAGACGGTTCGCAGTTTTCCGCCGATGCAGCTTATCTCCGACGATGAGGTCGAGGCAATTCATCATGCATCCCTTCAGGTCCTTTCGGAAATCGGGATGGACTTCACACTGCCGGAAGCGCGCGACTTGCTGAAGTCGGCTGGTGCAGAGGTCGATGGCGAACGGGTACGATTCGATCCGGCAATGATTGAAGCCCTGATGGCATCAGCGCCCGCCGAATTCACTTTTCATGCCCGCAATCCCGAGAACAACCAGCGTCTTGGCGGGTCGAACATCACTTTCGGCACCGTGGCAAGCCCGCCGAGTGCTGCTGACATGGACGCCGGCCGGCGCAGCGGCAATCAGAGTGACTATCGGAATTTCCTGAAGCTGGCCCAATACTTCAACGCCATCGGATTCGTCTCCGGCTATCCGGTTGAGCCAACCGATATTCATGCATCGATCCGGCACCTCGAAGCCCTGCGCGACATGGTGTTGCTGACCGACAAGCCCTTCCACGCCTACTCGCTCGGTGCGGAACGCATTCGTGATGGCATCGAAATAGCCCGCATTGGCCGAGGCGTTTCGGCTGAACAGCTGGAGCGGGAGCCGTCGCTCTTCACCATCGTGAACACCAACTCGCCGCTCAAGCTCGACAGCCCGATGCTTCGCGGCGTCATGGAAATGTCGGCACGCAATCAGATTGTCTGCATCACGCCCTTCACTTTGGCGGGCGCCATGGCACCGGTGACCGTCGCTGGAGCACTGGTGCAGCAGAACGCGGAGGCGCTGGCCGGAATGGCCTTCACGCAGATCGTTCGCAAGGGCGCGCCGGTCATCTATGGCGGGTTCACTTCGAATGTCGACATGAAGTCTGGTGCGCCAGCCTTCGGTACGCCGGAATACATGAAGGCCTGCATTGTCGGGGGGCAGCTGGCCCGCCGCTACAATGTGCCGTACCGGACTTCCAATACGTGCGCAGCCAATACCGTCGATGCGCAGGCTGCCTATGAAAGCGTGTTCTCGCTGTGGGGCCTGACCATGGGCGGAGGCAACCTCATCATGCATGGCGCGGGTTGGCTTGAAGGCGGTCTCGTCGCCAGCTTCGAGAAGTTCGTTCTGGATGTTGATCTCATCCAGATGGTCATGGAGTTCCTGCAGCCCCTGCGCACGGATGAGGCCTCGCTTGGTGTTGATGCGATCCGCGAGGTCGGGCCGGGAGGTCATTTCTTCGGTGCTGCCCATACGCTGGCACGCTATTCCGACGCCTTCTACGCGCCGATCATTTCTGATTGGCGAAACAATCAGCAATGGACCGCGGCTGGGAAGCCCGAGGCCATGCAGCGCGCCAACTCGGTATGGAAGCAGGCGCGCGCGGAGTATCAGCAACCCAACATCGACCCAGCGGTTCGAGACGAGCTGAATGCCTTTGTCGAGCGCCGCAAGGGCGAAGGCGGCGCACCAACGGACTTCTAGGCTTGGCAGAGATCATCGTCATTGGTGGAGCAAATGTCGACATCAAAGGTCGCGCGCAGTCACTTGTTCTGCCGGGGACTTCGAATCCTGGCCGCGTGACAACCTCGCCCGGCGGGGTGGGGCGTAACGTGGCGGAGAACCTTGCTCGACTTGATGTCGACGTAGCGCTGGTCTCGATGGTCGGCGATGATGCGAACGGGCAATTGGTCCGCGCAGCAACGGCGAAGTGTGGTGTCGATGTGTCCATGATTGGAACTGGTTCTGCCCCAACCGGAACCTATCTCGCCGTTCTGGATGGCGATGGCGAAATGGTTACGGCCGTCAACGACATGCGGGTCATTGATGGTCTGAGCCCCGGGTTTCTGGCGCAGCATGAAGGGCGGCTTGCAGCCGCCGATCTCCTCGTGACGGACTGCAATCTACCTGTCGACTCGCTTGCCTGGCTGGCAAGCCTTTCGGCTAGGGCAAGACGCCGGCTTCTTATCGATCCTATTTCCGCTCCGAAGTCACAAAAGCTTCTGGACCTTAGACTGGAGGCGCCGGTCTTCGCTCTTGTGGCGAACCGTCTACAGATCGAGTC
>JAPLOT010000463.1 GCA_026400595.1 Alphaproteobacteria bacterium
GGCCATGCGCCGCGCGATCTCCTGGCGCTGACCGATCTGCAAGTGAGTGAAGTGGCAATTGCCCTTTCGTATGCAACGCACAGTGCTTTCGATCATGCCTTCAGGCGGTGGAGCGGAATGTCTCCGTCAGACTGGCGAACGAAGAACGCAGAGCAAATCTGAAGCCAGTGTAACTATTGTCCGGGTTCTGTGGAACCCCATAGAGACAGTCACGGTCACGACCTGCAAAGGCCAAGAGATTTAGGGATCGGCCGATTTGGAGCTTGGCGCGGCTGCACCACATGGCCGAAGGATTGCGATCCATTACGCGTACCGCTGGTTTTATTCAAACCGAGGGCGAGAGGACCAACTACAACAGTACGCATCCGCAGAAATTTTAAGTTATTGTAAAGAGGACCTCTTTTCCATGCGTACCAACTCCGTCGAGGTTCGGCCGGAATGAGACGGAAGGCGTTCAGAGGCTGATTTTTGGCTCAGCGCAGTCTCAGAGGTTCGCATGGTCTTGCCAAACCCTTCGGAAATCAAAAGGATTTTCACCAGTCACTGTGGGTGTCCGAGAGTTTGCAACAGGAAACTGGCGGAGGGAAAGTCACTGGGTGCGAACTCTCTCGGCGGGGAGAAGCGAAGTCCTTGGTACGATTGCGGAAACTAGCAATTAGAAGCGTTTACGCAAGGCTACGCTCCTTCCCGCCACGCAGAGACTGTGTGCTTCAGACGTCATTCGAAACTCCTCTTCTTGTAAATGGTCGAGATGGTCAACCGACATGGCGCACAACGAGATATCCGCAAGATAGGTTCTGTCGATGCGGTCTCCACCCCCGGTGAATTCCCAACCAGAGAAACCTGAACCCATCAGCCCCAAACCCTCATACGCCCGGATCACGGCGGCTATCTACTTGGCGCCATCAATACGCGGTAGCGCCACAGTCAGCGATAACAATTGCTCCCGTCATTACCGAGGATGCATCGGAAAGCAGAAAACATGCGACCTCGGCCTGCTCTTCCGCGGTCTGGTTTCGGTTAAGCGGTCCCTGAATCTTGGAAAGCACCTTTTGGTCAGGATTTGCCCTACGGTAATCCATAACGTCTTTCACCGACTGGTCATACATCGGCGTCTCCGTAGCGCCAGGCCCATGGAAATTGCAGCGGATACCGAATTGGCCATAGGCTACAGCAATGGATTTGGCGAGTCCCGCAAGAGCGTGTTTGCTCGTCGCGTATGGCGCCATGGTACCCACCCCCGCGATCCCTGCCATGGAACCGGTAATGAGGATATTGCCGCCCTGGCCCTGCTTCAGGAAGACTTTCAACTGTTCCCGGCAACAGTAGAACGTCCCTTTAACGTTGATATCGATGGTACTATCCAGCATCGCATCGGTTACGTCATGAGGCATGACCGGCGCATGGGAGACGCCGGCGTTGTTGTAGGCGAGATCGAGTCCACCGAAGCGATCGACCGTGGCCTGTACCATGTTGGCTACTTCCGCCGGACGGGAGATGTCAGCCTGGACCCAGTCGCATTCCCCACCACTCGCCACGATCTCGCGCGCGACTGCATCAAGCTTCTCGGGGTCGACAGACGAGATCATCACCTTTGCGCCCCGCCTTGCAGCAAGCCTGGCTGTTGCGGCACCGATTCCATGGCTACCCCCTGTTATCAGCAGGATCTTTCTATCCAAGCGGTACATGTCACGCATATTGGCCTCATCCTTCGTTCCATAAATTGAAATTCAATTGGGGCTATGATGCCTGATCAGAGATCGGTTCGCTGAACTGTTCATCACCCTGTTCTTCAGCGAATGCGCGCATCGCAGCCCCAAGAGTTCCGAACAACATCATGATTGCGGCACAGCAAGTAAGCTTGAATCTGATCACCGTGTCTTGCACCTTTGAACATTTTGATTGAACCAAGCTTGTGACAAGCAAGGAAGGAGTCGGTCAACGTCGTTGCGTCCCAGTTTGGGTCACGGTTAAGACGCGTGACTGACGCAGATATCACGGGTGAGTTGCGCACCATCACGGCAGCGCAAGCAACTGCCAGCCCTCCACCATCATCTGGACGCCCAGCGCCACCTGCAGCACGCCGAACACAGCGCCGAGCACCAGCAGCGGAGTCATGCCAATGGACGCCATGAACCAACGCGCAGCGCGCATGCCGATGTAGTCGAGTACAAGGATGAGCACGGCGACGGCAAGCAGCACAAGCCGCTCGGCCGCCGACTCGAAGAACGCAACGAAGATGATGAGCACACCCACTGCCCGTGGCGTGACGAGTGCGGGAAAGGCCAGCGGCGTAACCGCCAGTTGCTGTGGCGAGGCGGGTGTGGCGCCTTGCGATGACGCGGCCACGCCAGCCTGCGGCGAAACGAGAGATAGCAGCGCCGTCAACGTGACGATCACCCCGGCGGCCAGGATGAGCGAGCCGTTGCTGATTCCCCAGGCCTTGAGCATGGCCGCACCAAGAAATACGGCCAGCGCCAGTGCGCAGAACGCCAAGAACGTGGCACGGCGCGCAACCGACCGGCGTGTTTCATCATCCATCTGCGCCGTCAGCGCCGCGAAGACGGGAATGACGCCGATCGGCCCCATCATATTAAAGAGCAGCGGAATCAGCTTTGCGGCCATCGGGCCGGTCGTCATGTCGGGTTCCATCAGAGCCCCCAGTAGAGACTGAGTTGCAAGGTCGACCACGGCTTGTCGGCACCAATGTCACGAAGAGCCTCGCCGGGGAGTGCGTAGGAGGCAACGCTCTGGAGATAGAGGTTGCGGTTGATCGCCCAGCGACCGGTGAGCGTAAACTCTTGCCCCAGCTGGTGGGATGAGAGCGTGCCGATGGCGGGATTGCTTCCGAAGTTGTTGAGTTCCGGCGCGGCAAGACGGTAATAGTCGAATGTGACGTTGAGTTGCTCGACCGGAACGAGATTGAGTTGGATGCGCTGTGTCGCGAGATTCGAGTTGGTCGTGATCTTGCCGAAGGATACCCCCTGCAGCCAGATCCCGAGACCGGAGTTCAGCATCGGATCCCAGCGCTCATAGGTTCTGGTGCTGGGATCATCGCCCGAGAATTCCGCGTAACGGAAGGAGATGCTGGGTGTCCATGGCAACTTGCGGGCGATGTAGCCGATTGTGCCGTAGCCCGCCCAGGCCGACATGGCGTAGTCCGGGTTCCACTGGTGGCCCAGTTCGCCTTCCACAAAGACGCCGTCTACAAGGAGGTTTTTCCAAAGCAGATGCGCCGCCGCCACACTCGTACCCTCACGCGGCAAGTCGAGCCCGTATGGGTTGGCGTAGGTTGAATCGGAGGACGTGATCGTCATCGCGGTCGCATCGAGCGCGACATTATCACTGAAGGCATATTTGGCGTTCGCACCGAGATAGCCCGCATGCGTGTCAGTCTGTGCAAGCTCACTGGGATCGATGTAGAAGGCATGGAATCCCCAGGGTCCAAAGCGGCCATCGGCCAGCACCGAGAACTGGCTGGCCAGGCGCGGACCGAGATAGGTGGCCCCGCGGTCGCCGGCATTGACCGAGCCCTTTACCAGGTTGACCAGGAAGCCATCGTTCAGCGTGAAGGTCTGACCGCCCACCGAAAGCTTGGCGAAGTTCCGCGAGTCGGTGTCGACATAGAGCAGTCCGGCATAGGCCTTCTCGATCTTGTCGAAGTCGCGGGTCTCGTCCGTGTAGATGTCTTGCCCGATCGACCATGTCTTCATGCCGGTCAGCGCCCCGAAGGCATAGAGAGGCGCATCTCCCAACTGGCTGGCAAAGCCCGCCCCGAGTTCGAGGCTGCCTTCCGTCCACGCCGTCGATGCCCCGGGTAGGTTTCCCGCAAGCGGGTTATACCTGTTGAACAGTTCCGGCTGCCCGAACCAGGCGTTCCCGTCCGAATAGACGCCCAGCCCTCCCGCCACGATGGCCGTGAGTAGGCTCTTGTCGCTCTTGTAGAGCACGGGGAAGTCGGACAGCTTGCCCCCGTCGCCCGCGAGTACCCCCTGGGGCAAGGCCTCACCGGTCTGTTTCGGAGCCGCGTCGACAAGCAGCCTGATCCGCACGGCATTGGCACCGAGCGGCAGCAGGTCATAGTCGACCTTGCGGACAGCGGCTTGCCGTTCGATGCGCGCAATGAGCCGTGTCACCAGAATGAGGTCGAATTTCTCGCCTTGGAGGTCAGCCGCCAGTTTCCTGACATTTGCGAGGGCCTCGCCGTCACGCGCCTTGTCGCCACTCGAGGTCCTGAGCGTCACGCTCACCGCCTCGATGGGGACGCTCTCACTGTGGCCCGGCTGTGGCAGGTAGTTCGGCTGGGTGGAGGCTTCCTGGGCAAAGGCCTCCGTGCAAGCCATCGCCATCCCCCCAAGGAGGACGGCGGCCCAACGAAACGACCTCGCCAGGACGCGCTGTCTCAAGCGCCGAAGAGGCGGACAACGTTTCCGCCGCCATGAACGTTAATGGTCTGCCCGCTCACCCATCCGCTCGCTGGCGAGCACAGCCACAGCATGGCGTTGGCGACATCCTCGGGTTTGCCGGGGCGGCCAGTGAGGTTGTCCGGGTGGGAGAGACGCTCCTGCATCTCGGGATCGATGCCGGCATCGCCATAACCGGCCGTCATTACGGTGCCGATCAGCACGTTGTTGACGCGCACCCTCTTGGCCAGCATGTGGGCGATCGACACCATCATCTGGTTCAGAGCGGCCTTTGCCGTGCCATAGGCCAGAATGTCATAGGCCGGTGCGGCGGAGGACATCGAGCCCGAATTGGTAATGGTCGCATTCTGAGCCTTCAGCAGATGCGGCAGGCAGGCCATGCTCATGCGGTAGGCGCTGATTGTGTTGAGCTTATAGGAGGCGATGAAGTCGTCCTCCGTGATGGCCGCCGGATCGTCGTGGCGCCCGCCCCAGCCAACATTGTTGACCAGCGTGGAAACTCCGCCAAAGGCTGTCACGGTGGCGTCGACCACCGCGTTGATGTCGCCCAATGAGGTCACGTCGCACTTGATGCCGCGGCAGTCGTTGCCCGTATCCTTGGAAATGGTGGCGGCTGTTTCTTTCGCCATGTCGCCATTGAGGTCGGCGATCATCACCTTGGCGCCAACACCCGAAAGCGTTCTTGCAATCCCGGCGCCGATGTTTTGGGCGCCGCCGGTGATAATGACAGTGTGCCCCGTCATACGGAAGGCTGAGAAAGCGTCAAAGGTCATCTTGGTCTCCATGATGGATCGTGCAACGGGACATGAGTGTCGAATCGAAGGAGAAAATCCTGGTCAATCGAGTTCCTGCACGCCGCCGCCTGAGACGGTCAGCACCTGGCCACTGACCCAACTCGAGGCCGGCGAACATAGGAAGAGAGCCGCATTTGCGATGTCTTCCGCCTCGCCCAGCCTGCCCAGCGGTGTGTGCTTCAGCATCGCCTTCTCGATGTCGGGCGTGAGTACGGTGGCGAGTGCGTCCGTCTTGATCGCGCCCGGCGCGATGCAGTTGACGCGGATGCCCATCGGCCCCAAGTCGAAGGCGATGTTGCGCGTCAGATGGTTCACCGCCGCCTTGGATGACCCGTAGGAGGCCATGCGGATATTTCTGTTCTCACCCGCCATGGAGGAGATGTTGAGAACAGCACCCCCGCCCGCCGCCTGCATGTGGGTTGCCGCAAGCTGCGTCAGCCGGAACAGCGAGAAAACGTTGAGTTGGTAGGCCCACTCGAAGTCACTCATGGGCATGTCGAAGGGCTTGGGTCCGCCCCCGCCTGCATTATTGACGAGAATGGTCAGCTTGCCGAAGCTCTTAACGGCAGCGTCAACAGCGGCGGATAGGTGCTCCTCCTTCGTGACGTTGCACTCAAGCCCGATGGCCTTGCCGCCTCCTCGCTTGATCTCCTCGGCCACAGCCTTGGCACCCTCTGCCTTGAGGTCGGTCACCACCACGGCAGCGCCTGCCGCCGCGAACAGCAGGGAGATTGCCCGGCCGATACCCGCTGCGGCCCCCGTGACAATGGCAGCCTGCCCTTCCAGCATGAATCTGTTGGCGATCGACATGCGCTCTCCTTCGAGACATCATTTTGTTGCCGCCGGAAAATCCACAAAAGACCTGCTGCAGTAAAGGAGCTTGCGTCCCATTTTGGGCCACAACCGCCTTGACTGTTCACACCGGGACATATGATTGAGACCACAGGTGTCTCCTGCTTCCGAAGTGACATCGCTGAACGGTCCGCTAGGATGTTGCGCTGCCGTGCTGCGATCGGGTTTCAGGGGACAAGATATGGAAGACGAAGTGAAAGCTGCATTTGGAAAAGTCTGGCCAGTTCACGTGGCGAGCCTGACGCGCTTCCTCATCGAGTGCCGGCAGGTTTTTGACGGTGACCTGGACATGTTCCTCGTTCTTGCCGTGATCGGCGATCGTACCTTTTCCCAAAGGCACGCGGATCCTGAGATGGACTACGAGGCCTTCCAGTCTCCCGAAAGGCCCCTAACCCAGACGCTCGATATCAACCTGAGGTCCATCGCCGAGTACAGCGGCATTCCCCGTGAAACTGTGAGACGCAAGATTCTCGAGTTGGAGGAAAGAGGTTGGATCACGCGTATGGAGAACGGAAGCCTGACTGCCACCCGCAAGGCAACTGCAGACTTGCAGCCACTGACGCAAACAAGCATCGAGTATGTTGCAGGCATGATGGAACTTCTACAACAGGTTCCCACACCCGCTAAAAGGAAGCGCTAGGCAGGTGCCAGCAATTCGTCCTGTTTCCCATTTCAACCAGGTAGAACTCGCGTTCCGCTGGCGTATCTCGCCACGCACTCTTGAAAGATGGAGATGGTCCAAGACGGGCCCAGTCTTTCTGAAGCTCGGCGGACGGGTCGTTTACCGATTAGAAGACATCGAAGCTTTCGAGAAAGCTTCCCTAAGGTCTGCAGTGGCCATGGCGGTGCCACATGTCGGAAATGAGCACATAGCCCGCAGATGGCCGTTCTGGGCTACCAGACGGACTATGGGGTCATCTGCCGAGTCATGAACATACGACGTTTCGTGACCGATCTTGGAGTAGCGGCATCTGACTTTTTGCAAACCTGCGGGTTCGTTCGCAAATCGGCGTGGATGCCACGGGAACAGAGACAATTTGTAACTCCCCGTATCTGATCAGATTTTGTCGGCTCCTGCGGGGTGGAGCGGGCTCCAGGGTAGTTGTTCGCAATTCTGCGCAATGGCGGAGGGAAAGGTGCTGGAAACTAACGCTCTTTTGTGGATGCCGCTCCGTTTGCAAGGAAAATCTGAACTTCCGGACATGTGATCAAGTGCGGACTTTTGTCAGGCCTGTCTGTGCGACCGACAAGGGCCGCTGGCCGGGATGGTGATGCGCGGGCCGGGGTCCCATACTCTGCGAGCGAACTCGAGGTTCGGAGAGCGTTTCGGGTTTTCCCAGCCTCGATCATTTCGATCGTTTGTCCATGCCGTTCATGCCTTCCTCACAACTCTTCGCCGGTCAGGGTCCGGAGCCCTGCCGGTTCATGCGGCGCTCACCAGGGCCGGTGCCCGGTAATCCTCGCCGCGTGTCAGCATCGCCCAGATGGCCCGGGCCATTTTGTTCGCAAGTGCGAAGGCCACCACCATGGGGGGCTTGCGCGCCATCATTTGCGCCAGCCAGGGATGCTGAGGGGCACCTTTGCGGCTTGCCCAGCGGATAACCGATGTCGCACCCATGATCAGCAGCCTGCGTATGTCACGCTGGCCGTTCTTTGATGTCTTCCCGAGTCGTTGCTTGCCGCCCGAGGAATGCTGCCGGGGAACCAGCCCGACCCAAGCTGCAAAGTCCCGCGCTCGACGGAACAGGTGCATT
>JAPLOT010000433.1 GCA_026400595.1 Alphaproteobacteria bacterium
GATCGCGGCTCGCTTCCGGGTCTGTGGAGCTAGCATCAATCAAACCTCCTTCACGCGTTTCGTGCGCTGTCTCGCGCATGGTCGCATATGCAAATCGTGCGAGCGCTCTAGCAAGTGATATGTGCCAGGACGTCACTAGAATCTCCAAAATGTGGCGTAAAAGCAACGGGTTCCGCCTGACAGCTGAGACGTTGCGTGAAGGTCCTTGAACATGGGGGCCGCCTCGCCGAGAACGTGATCAGCAGACGGTAGCTTTCATCATGTAAATAACAAGCAGATTTCGCGATAATGGTGCTGTCGCGCAAGGCTGCGGACCAGAGCGTTCTAATGTCGTGTGGGTAAGTAGATCTCAAACCGATCATTCATGCCACGAGACTTCCGCATTCTGACGAATCGCCCATGCATGCCATCTGTCGAAGGCCTCGCGGAAAGCCAGTCGTGACTCGCCAAGCGTCGCGCAGTCGCCGGAGGCGTTGATGCCAACAGACCCGCAGTAAGGTCCCGTTGGCGTGTCGCAGGCGGCGACGGAAACTCTGCAGTCTGCCCACGAAGTTGAGGGAGAGGCAGCCTAAGGTGAGTGCCCCGCCTCAGGTGGCTGCCAGCCAGAAAACCGGCTCTGCTCTTGGAGTGTTCAGCAACCTGTCGACGCGCTTAGTTCGAAAGGGTGACGCCTGCGTCCGCAAGCAGGGCTTTCAACCGGGATTTGGCCTTGCCTGGAAGCTTGGCGGCCTCGACGGGGTCAACGCCGTTTGCCATGTCGCCGACCTGAATGAGACCTATCATGCCCATGTCGAAGTGTGGCGGGCACTTGTAGACATGGAATCCCTCTGCGCTGAACGTTATGGTCAGCTCCTGATTGAGGCTGCCAACCCACTCCTGAGTGCCCTTGGGAGACAGATTGGTGATTACCTCGACATTGTGACCCGCGTCCTCCGGCACAAAAGTCACGGAGTCGCCCGCGGCGATCTTGATAAAGGCTGGCTCGAATTGCATGGGGCGTCCATCCGAGCTCTTATTCTTCATAAACACCTTGTAGTCGGCCGCCATTGCTCCTGCGTGTGGCAGAACCGCGAAGAATGCAGCAGCGCCTACCAACTTCAATAGATTGTCCATTGTAACTCCTGGCTGTTCAGCCATCTAGGTCATCACTGACGGTAGATGGTGCCAAAGCGGTTTCTGTTCTGTAGACTGTGGCGGAGGTTGGAGCCGATCGATAGCTGCAGCAATCTGGTGAATCTGCGATCATCACTTGCTATTGACCTGCGGTCTTCTAGAGTTCTTGTTCAGACATTCGAATAGAGATGCGACCGCCCTATTGAGGTAAGATATTCTGGTTCAACCGGAATAGGTTCTGCGGATCATATCTCCGCTTCACCGCCTGTAGCCGCTGGTAAGTGTCTACTCCGAAAGCATCGCGCACTAATGTGTCACCTTCGCCGAGACCCGGGAAGTTGAGATACATCCGGCCCGTCGAATGCCTCTGCATGTCGCGCCACATGTCGCGTACCCATGCGATGTTGCGTTCGTCCTCCGCGGGCTTCGACCAGATGGCGTCGAGGCTGAGCATGAACGGCATGGAGCGGTCGCCGAAGGCCGTGGCGTCGGCCGGCACGCGCTGGACAGCTCCGCCGAACTTCCAGATCGAGGCATAGGTCATCTCCGACAGACGCTTCGACAGACCCGCCGTAATGTCGCGGATGATACCGTCGTCCAGCGCCTTGAGATAAGTGGACTTCCAGTAGCAGCGGTCGCGGCCCTTGGGGAAAATCGTGTCATAAAGAGACTGGATCACCGTGTAGGGCATGCGTCCGCTGAAATCGAGAAGCGGCGTGCCCAGTTCGCGAAGTGGCATCGTCACCTTCTCTCCGATCTCCGCAGCACCGTCATAGACAGTGGCCAACGCAACAACGCGGGTACCCCAGGTCTCCTTCGGATAGGCGGGATCTTCGGGGATCGTTGAGAACTCGACGAGGCCGCTCACCTCGTCAGGAGCCGCGGCCATATAGTCGCGCCACTTGGAGATAATGTCGTTGGCCTCGCTCTCGCGGTAGATCGGTGCGCAGAACATCATCTCTTCTGCAATGGGATGGATGCTGAAAGTGAAGTTCACCACCACGCCGAAATTCCCGCCGCCGCCCTTCAGGGCCCAGAGCAGGTCGGCATTCTTGTCGGCGCTCGCATGCACCAGCCGTCCGTCGGCCAGTACCACGTCCGCTGCCTCGATGTTGTCGCAGCTCAGACCCCGCGTGCCGCGCAGCCAGCCGATGCCGCCTGACAGTGTCAACCCCGCCACGCCGGTGACCGAAATCAGACCGCCGGGGGTTGCCCGTCCAAAGGGTGCCGTCGCCATGTCGACATCGCGCCAGGTTGCGCCGCCTTCGACATAGGCCCGCTTGAGGCCGGGATCGAGACGCACGCCGTTCATCAATGACATGTCGATCATCATGCCGCCCTCGCAGACGGCATAGCCCGCCACATTATGTCCGCCGCTGTGTATGGCGATGACCAGTCCATTTTCTCGGGCAAAGGCAACGGCTGCGGCCACGTCGGCCGCGTTTCGGCAGCGGGCGATCAGTTTTGGCCGCCGGTCAATCATACCGTTCCAGACCACGCGGGCCGTGTCGAACCCGGGGTTTGCCGGATCGAGCAGGTCGCCGCGAAAACGGCTGCGGAGGTCATCGATGGTCATGTCTGGCTCCTTCGGTTCTCTGCAGGCTAGCCCTGTTGCCCCAGAAGCGCTAAAGCCGATTGTGCTGCGAACCGGTCATTTCTGCCATGCCTGACGCTGAGGGACGTCTCATTGTCGCCATTCTTGCGGTGCCCGAGGTCACTGCCTCGGCGCTTTACGGCATGTTCGACCTGTTCTCCTCCCCGGGCCGCGACTGGTCTTTCATTGTCAGAGGCGAGGCAGGCGCGCAGCGCATGAGCCCTTGCATTGTTTCCCGTGACCGGGCTGCCTTCCAGGCTGCCAATGGAGTTTGGGTCCGTCCCGATCATGATTTTGCCGACGCTCCCGCCCCCGACATCGTCTGTATTCCGGATTTCTTCGTCAATCCTGGCGACAGTGTCGCTGGTCTCTATGAAGCCGAGGCCAGCTGGCTGAAATCATGTCACAATGCGGGTGCCATGCTGGCGAGCGCCTGTTCGGGTGCCGTCTTGCTGGGCGAGGCGGGCCTGCTCGACAACTGCGAAGCCACCATCCACTGGGGCTACGTCGCCACGCTCACCAACAACTATCCCGGCGTGACGGTGAAGACCGACCGTTCTCTTGTGCTGTCGGGCGAGGCACAACGCATCATCATGGCCGGCGGTGGCTCCAGTTGGCAGGATCTGGCGCTCTATCTCATTGCCCGCTTCGTTGGCCTCAAAGAGGCGATCGAGGTGGCCAAAGTCTATATGCTGCAGTGGCATGACCTTGGCCAGCAGCCCTTCGCTGCCCTCGCCAGCCAGCGCCGCAGCGCCGATGCGGTGGTCAACGATTGTCAGATCTGGCTTGCCGAGAACTATCGTGTGGCCAATCCGGCGGCCGCCATGGTGGCGCGTGCAGGTCTGCCGGAGCGCTCCTTCGTCCGGCGCTTCACCAAGGCAACGGGCCGGACGCCACTGGACTACGTGCAGGCGCTCCGTCTCGAGGAGGCCAAGCAGTTGCTGGAGACCAGCGACCTGTCGTTCGAAGTCATCGCCGAGGAGGTGGGTTATCAAGACACGAGCTTTTTCGGCCGCCTCTTTCGCCGC
>JAPLOT010000326.1 GCA_026400595.1 Alphaproteobacteria bacterium
CGGATGAACCGGCTCCGTGTTGCGGCATGCGCGGCCTTCTCGATCTTCTCCCGGATCTGCGATGCGGTCAGGTTGTCTGGCCGGGCGATTTCTGCCGGCTCGAGGTGTCCGATCAGATCAATGCGATGATCGGCCGCTTTCTGACGCTCACACGGCTGCAGCCCGCCACGCCTCGCACCGCATACAGGAAATTTTCACATTTGCGCTGCATCGTTTCCGGTTCGTCCGAGTTGCCCGGATTGTGTAACAGGAGATCGCCATGGCCGCCATGTTGCGCCACATGCTTTTGTTCGTCGTCTGCGTCTTCGCGACACCCGCCTTGGCACAGGACAAGGGGCCGATCCAGGTCGTATCGGGCGTGAGTTACGAGTTTCTCGCCCGCTGGGACGTGAAGAAGCTCAACCAGATCCTGCAGACCGACACGCCGGCCTTCACCGGCGTCAAGGTCGTCTATAGTCCGGCGCGGACTGCAGTGAATCTCTACCGCGTGACTTACAACTCGGTCATTCCCGAGCGAGGCAATCTGCCGGTCACCGCCTCGGGCCTTCTCGCCGTGCCCGATGGCGCGGCCAACGGCCTGCCAATGCTGTCCTATCAGCACGGCACGGTCTACGGAAAGCAGCAGGTGCCTTCCTTCCCGGATCAATCGCCGGAGACCCAGCTCGCCATCGCGCAGTTCGCGGGCCAGGGTTATGTGGTCATCGGCGCCGACTATTTCGGCATGGGGACTTCGGACGACGACGAAGGCTACGTCGTCAAGGCCAGCCATCAGCAGGCCTGCTTCGACATGCTGGTCGCCAGCCGGGTCGTGCTGGATCATCTGAAGCTCACGGCGGGAGATCTCTTTCTCGCGGGATGGTCGCAGGGCGGCTTCGTCACCATGGCCTTCCTCGAAAGGCTCGAGCAGGCGGGCATAGAGGTGAAGGCCGCCGCCACCGCAAGCGCGCCCGTCGATGTCTTCGTGGCGCTCAACGGCTTTCTCAGCTTCCCGCGCCCCATCGATGCCTCGTGGGTCAACACGCTCTTCATTCTCTCGGCCTTTTCCTTCGAGCATTACTATGGCGTGCCCGGCCTCGCGCGATCCCTCATCAACGACGAGTACTACGAGGTGTCGCGCAAGGCCTACGAACGCGAGCCCTTCGATCCCGCCGACATACCCACCGACCTGCACAAGCTGATTCGCGCGGAGTACTTCGACCCGCAGTTCTTCGCCGGCTCGGCCTATGGCCGGCTGGTTGCGGCAACCCAGGCCTATCGCTGGGTCATTGCGACGCCGGTGCGCAACTACTATGGCGAGACCGACGAGGTCATCAGCATCGGCCTTGGCCAGCTCGCCATGACCTACCAGAAGGCGATCGGCAATCAGGAGGTCGAGGCCATCTCCACGGGCAAGACCAGCCACCGCGGCACCTTTGGTACCGCTGTGCCGCTGTGGAAGGACTGGTTCGACTCGCTGAGCAAGTAGCGGCCTAGCGCGGAGTGAAGTTAGACGGAATCACGGATTCCCCCTCCCCCTTGTGGGGAGGGCCGGGGTGGGGGTCGGGAGATCTATCAGGCAAACAATGAATTCAAGAGGTCGAGTTCGGAGCGACCCCCACCCTTGATCCCTCCCCACAAGGGGGAGGGAAGTCCAAGTTGGTTCCAACTCGAATCATTCTGCTCTAGACCGTGATCTGGCTGCCCACCTCCACCACGCGGTCGGTCGGCAGGCGGAAGTAGTGGCTGGCATCATCGGCATTGCGCGCCATGGAGATGAAGAGCTGATCCTGCCACAGGGGCATGCCTTCGTGCCGGGACGCACGCACATTGCGGCGCGACAGGAAAAAGGACGTCGTCATGATGTCGAATTTCCATCCTGCCTTGCGCGCCA
>JAPLOT010000192.1 GCA_026400595.1 Alphaproteobacteria bacterium
CAACGACGGCTGGAAGAAGGCCTTCGAGCTCTACAAGGAGACCGGCAAGTACGGTCCGCCTGAGGAGCTGAACATGGACATCGGCGACACCCGCGCCATCTTCAAGGCCGGCCGTTGCGGCCTGCTGGTGGAGTGGAGCGATCCGGGCACGCTGCAGCTCGATCCCGATGCCGCCGCCGTGAAGGGCAAGATCTTTGCCGTCGGCGCCGTCGGCTCCAAGGAAGTGCTCGACCGCGCCACCGGCAAGCTGGGTCCGGTGACCCAGGAGAATGCGCCGCACTCGGTTGACGGCATCAACTACGCGCCCTTCGCCGCCTTCGGCGGCTGGGCCGGTGCGATCAACGCCAAGGCGGATCAGAAGAAGAAGGACGCGGCCTATGCGTTCCTCTCCTACATGAACCAGGCGGCCCAGTCGAACGTCGACGTGACGATCGGCGCCACGGGCTACAACCCGTACCGCAACTCGCAGCTGCAGAGCACGGATCTGTGGGTGAAGGCGGGCATGCCCGCCGATCTTGCCGAGAACTACCTCGGCGCGATCAACGGAGCCCTGAACAACCCCAACATGGCTTCGGACATGAAGATCCCGGGTGCGCAGAAGTACGCGGGCGTCATCCTCGACACCGAGCTGGCCCGCTATCTGGCCGGCGAAATCACGGTGGAAGAGGCGCTGAAGAACATCGAAGCAGGCTGGGAAGAGGTCACCGAGGACTTCGGCCGCGACGAGCAGATCAAGGCCCAGGGCCTCGCGCTGGGCACTGGCCAGTAAACAGCACGACGATGAGTCGCGCCGACACCATGGACCAGCCGGGGTTATCCCCGGCTGGACCGTCTCCGGGAGAGACATGGGCTGAGTGGTTCGATCGCCATTCGCGCACCTTCTTCATTGCGCCCGCCGTCATCCTCATCCTGATCTTCGCGATCTTCCCCACGTTCTATTCCATTGTCTTCGCGCTGAGCCGCGTGCGCTTCACCGGCAACGGCCTGCAATTCCGCTTCGTCGGGCTGCAGAATTTCGGCAAGCAGTTCTTCGGCAACGACCAGGTCCATTTCCTCGGTAAGGTCGATCAGATAAGCACTTTCGGTCTGACCTTCTTCGTTGCGGTTAGCGCCGCCGTACTGTGGTGGTTGTTCCGGTCCGTCAAGAAGACGACTTGGGTCGGCATGCTGGGCCGCCTGATTTCGGCCGCGATGGCGATCTTCATCGCCTGGATTGCCGGCGCGACGCTTCTCTCCGGCAATACAATCGGTACGCTGATGACGACGCTGTTCTACGTCTTCGTCGGCTGCGCCCTGCAATTCGTGATCGGCACGGCGCTTGCCTTCCTTTGCTCGCAGCCGATTTCCGGAAAGAACTTCTTCCGCGTCGTCTTCTTCATCCCGCTGATGATCACGCCACTTGGCGTCGGCTACGCCATGAAGATGGTGGCCGACATCACCAAGGGGCCCTTCGAACCCATCTTCCGCGTCTTCGGGATCGAGAACTGGGTGTGGTCCGCCGATCCCTGGGCCGCCCGCTTCGTCATGATGATCTGCGACTCCTGGCAGTGGATCCCTTTCATCTTCATCTGCATGCTGGCGGCGCTGGAGAACGTGCCGCGCGATCACGTCGAGGCGGCACAGGTCGACGGTGCATCGAGCGTCCAGATCTTCCGTGATATCACCTGGCCGCAGATCCTTCCTGTGGCGGTGACGGTCCTGCTGATCCGCATGATCGAGGCCTTCAAGATCGTCGACCTGCCGAACATCATGACGGGCGGTGGTCCGGGTTCGTCGACGGAGTCGATGACGCTTCACTCTGTCTATGTATGGCGGGCGAATGATATCGGCACCTCGGCCGCGATTGCCTATCTCCTGCTCATCCTGACGGTCGTCGTCTGCGCTTCGTTCTTCAACTACGTGGTCCTCGGGCAGTTGCGGAGGGTGCAGGCATGACCAACACCTCCTTCAAGTTCGAGAAGTCCAATCGCAGCCTCTTCGAAAGACTCTTCGAGCCGCCCGAAGTCGGCCGCATGTCGCCTGCCGCAAATGTGGTAGCGCATATCCTGCTGGTGCTCTGGACGATCTTCGTGATCTTTCCGATCTACTGGGTCGTCATTACGTCCTTCAAGGATGCTGCGGCGGTCAATCAGGGGCCCTTCTACGTTCCTTTCCTGGACTTCCAGCCCAACCTCGATGCCTGGCGCGCACAATTCAACAGCGATGCCAATTGCGATATTCCATCGATCCTGCGGCAGGTCGGCCTTCTGTTCTACAACGCCTTCGTCTTCGTCGTATCCCCCGTGGTGACGCTCCAGCCGATGGAGCCACAGATTTGCAAGATCTATCTGGCCTTCACCAATTCCATCGTGGTGAGCTTCGCGGCAACCGCCATCTGCGTGGCGATCGGCTCGATGGCGGCCTATGCGCTGGCACGGGTGCAGTACAAGCCGAAGTTCGGCAACATCATGATGTTCGTGCTGCTGACGCTCCTGGTCATCCTCGCCACCAGCTTCGTCGGAATTCCCTGGTGGCTGTCCTCTGCCGTTGGCCTCGCCATGTTCTTCTTCCTGGTCCGCGCTCTGGGCAAGCACTTCAAGCGCACGCTGGGCAACGGCGACATTCTCTTCTGGATCATTTCCCAGCGCATCCTGCCGCCGATCGTCGTGATCATTCCGATCTACATCATGTTCCAGGCCGTGGGATTGCTCGACACCCATTTGGCGCTGATCCTCGTCTATGCCGTGGCGAACCTGCCCATCGTTGTGTGGCTGATGCATGATTTCTTCGTCAACCTGCCGATCGAACTCGAGGAGTCGGCCCAGCTGGATGGCGCTTCGCGATTTGCGGTGTTCTGGGACATCGTCCTGCCGCTCACGCGGCCTGGGCTTGCGGCCACGACGCTGCTGACGCTGATCCTGAACTGGAACGAGTATCTCTTCGCCGTGTTTCTCGCCACCTCGAAGGTGCAGACCATGCCCATCATGGTGGCGGCCAAGAATGCCGGCGAGAAGGGTGTCTTCTGGTGGGAAATGTGCGCCATCATCGTAGTCATGATCATTCCGGTCATCCTCATGGCGATCCTGCTCCAGCGTTTCATTGCGAAGGGCGTTCTGCTGGGCGCCGTGAAGGGATAAGGGATGGCAAGCGTAGTTCCGAAGGTTCCGGTCAGGTTCGACAAGGTGCAGAAGTACTTTGGCGCTGTGAAGGTGCTGGAGGAGTTCGACCTCGATGTGGCGCCGGGCGAGTTCCTGGTGCTGCTGGGTGCGTCGGGATCGGGCAAGACCACGGCGTTGCGCATCCTCTCCGGCCTGGAGACGGCCACCGGCGGCCGCGTGTTGATCGGCGACCGCGACGTCACGCATATCCTGCCCAAGTATCGCGATATCTCGATGGTGTTCCAGTCCTATGCGCTCTATCCGCACAAGACGGTGGCAGAGAACATCGGCTTTCCACTGAAAGTTCGGAAGATCCCGCAGGCGGAGGCCGAGGTCGCAGTCCGCGATGCCGCGGCCCAGGTTCAGATCGAACAGCTTCTCGACCGCTATCCGCGCCAGCTCTCGGGCGGTCAGCGCCAGCGCGTGGCGCTTGCGCGCGCCATGGTACGCCGTCCCTCGGTCTTCCTCATGGACGAGCCGCTCTCCAACCTCGATGCCAAGCTGCGCGGCCACATGCGGGCCGAGCTGAAACACATGCAGGCGACACTCGGCACCACGACGATCTATGTCACGCATGACCAGATCGAGGCCATGACGCTGGCCCATCGTGTGGCCATCCTCGAGAAGGGCGTGCTGCAGCAACTCGACACGCCGGCGAAGATCTACAATGACCCGGCCAATCTCTTCGTGGCGCAGTTCATCGGCTCACCGCCGATGAATGTGGTGCACGGCAGCCTGGAAGGGTCCGACTTCAAGACCGGCGGAAGCACGGTCAAGGTGGGCGTGGCGGGGCGCGTAGCCAAGGGTATCCTGGGCGTGCGCCCGGAGGACTGCAGCGTGGTGGCGCCCGCCAAGGGCCACATCAAGGGAACAATCTATACGACGGAACTGATCGGCGACCACACACTGGTCACGGTGGAGACGGAGCGGGACAAGCTCACCGTCAAGGCATCGAAGGAGTTCAATGGAAAGCAGGGCGATGCGATCGGTGTGCTGATGCCGAAAGACCATCTCTTCGTCTTCGACGCCGAGACCGGCCAGCGCATCCGTTAGGCGGAGAAGGGCAGCATGACAGTACGTATTGATCTTGCCCGCGCCATGTTCGGCGAGCGGGAACGGCCGTTGGCCAGCATGGGCGGATTCAGCCTGTCGACCTTCCGCTTTGACAGCGGCATCGAGGCCTTGCGGGTGAAGAACAAGCGCGGGGAGATCCTGGTGCTCCCCTTCAAGGGCCATCAGATCTGGCGCGCCGCCTTCGACGGCCGCGACCTCACGATGAAGTCCATGTTCGACGAACCGGTGCCGACCACCACCTATCTCGAGACCTACGGCGCCTTTTTCATCCATTGCGGCATCACCGGCATGGGTCCGGAAGGGCCGGAAGACCGCCATCCGCTCCATGGCGAGTTGCCGAACGCACCCTTCCAGAAGGGCTGGGTCCTTCTGGATGAGGCGGCCGGCACTGTGACTGTCGCCGGATCCTACCACTACACGGTGGCCTTCTCGACCAACTATCTGGCGACCTCGGAATATGTGATGGGCGAGGACTCGGCCTTGCTTGACGTGTCTCTGAGGGTCGACAACCTGAAGAAGACGCCTATGGACCTCATGTACCTGGCCCACGCCAATTTTCGTCCGGCCGACAATGGCGAACTTGTCTATACAGCCCCCTATACGGCAGAGGCCGTTCGTGTGCGCCGCAGCATTCCGGGGCATATCACGCCGAAGCCGGGCTATCCCGAGTTCCTGGCCGAGTTGGCCGCCAATCCGGTCCTTCATCACAGGCTCAAGCCGGAATTGGGTTTCGACCCCGAGGTGGCCTTCACCATCGACATGAAGCCCGACAAGGCCGGCTTCGCCCATGCGCTGCAGAAGCGGCCTGACGGGACAGCCGATTACATCCGCTACCGCCCCGAGCAG
This sequence comes from Alphaproteobacteria bacterium, assembly GCA_026400595.1. Classification (GTDB taxonomy): domain Bacteria; phylum Pseudomonadota; class Alphaproteobacteria; order Rhizobiales; family Aestuariivirgaceae; genus Aestuariivirga. The sequence goes on from JAPLOT010000192.1 coordinate 5,058, forward strand.
GCGGCAAAATGCATTCGCTGGATCTGCCGGACGCCGGACCAGGATGCCATTGGCATGGCTTTTCCAGCCACGGCCGAGGTCGAGGGCTACTCGGCGGAGAAGCGCAAGGGCAACATCGTGGTACTCGAGGGCGGCAAGTCCTGGCGGGTGGACATGCGCCTTGGACTTCTCACGGCGCCTGAGACGCAAGCCGCCATCCGCGACATCGAGGCCGCACGGAAGCCGTGAAGGCCACCGCTAAGGTCCGGGCTTGCAATGCATGCGAACGGGGACTAAACGTTTAGCCGGGAGACGATGCAGTTTGGGAGGACAGCAGAATGTACACCCGTCAAGCGCTTCACGACCTGGGCGTCGGTCCGGCCACCCTGACGGCCGCGCAGAAGCGGCAACTCGACGAACAGGGTTTCTTCATCGTCGAGAATGTCCTCGGTGCCGATGATCTCCAGCATATGCGCGCGGAGTTCGAGCGCATCCATGCGGCCGAGCGGGACCAGGGCGGTCACGAGGTACACGTCGAGCCGGGGGCCCGCCGCATCTCGAATATCTTCAACAAGACAGAAGCCTTCGACACGTGCCTCTGGATCCCCGAGATCCTGGCCGCGTCGGCCTATCTGTTGGGCGAGATCAAGGTCCACGGCGCCAACCTGCGCGATCCGGTCAAAGGCTACGGACACCAGGACCTGCATGTGGACGTCCCAAAGAAGTTCGCCGACGACTGGTGGGTGGTCAATTCCATGATCATGCTGGACGACATGACGCGCGACAACGGACCGACCCGCGTAGTACCCGGTTCGCACCTCTGGGCGCCGATCAACGTGCCCTATGTGAACATTGGCGACTGGGAGCCTCAACCGCTCACGCCCGAGGAAGAGGCCCGCATTCCGAAGGACTTGAGCGCACCCTATCCGGGAGAAGTGCTCGTCGAGGCGCCGGCAGGCTCGGCGATCATCTGCAATTCGTCCATGTGGCATGCCGGCACGCTGAAGAAGACGGACGCGCCACGGCGCATGCTTCACCTCACCTATACGCGGCGGGACCTGCCGCAACAGCTGTTGCAGCTCGATTATCTGACACCAGAGCTCTACAATCGCATGAGCCCGGTGAAGCGCTATCTGTTGGAGATCGAACCGCCGAAGCCCGGGGACGGTATTCTCCGCCAGCCCAAGAAGGACCACAAGGGCTGGTGGAACTGATCAGCGTCAGGCTGCGGCGCGGTGGGCGTGATCAAGGGCCCGCTGCACGGTCTCGAGAAGCTTGTCGGGCTGCACGGGCTTGCGCATGAATTCGAAGAGCTTGAGATGGATGGCGCGCATCTGCGTGGCCTGCTCGACGTCGGCGGTGATCATCACATAGACCGACTTGCAGCCGAGTGCCTGCATCTTCTCCACGACGTCGAGACCGTTCTTCAAGCTGCCAAGACGATAGTCGAAGAGGCCCACGGCGAAACTCTGACCCATCGCGAAGTCGATGGCCGAGTCTGCATCGGCAAAGGCCTTCACACGGTAACCGCAATCAGCCAACAGATCGGCCACGCTGGAAAGAAGATCGACATCATCATCTAGAACCAGAATATCGACCTGCTTGGAAGCATCAGCCATGGCACATCCCTTGTGAACTCCACGAGAGGCTAGCAGCGGCGGGTGTAGCTTGCGTTAATGTTTTAGGCGTGAATGGCGCGACCGGCCACGGCCAGAGCCGCTTCCTTCACAGCCTCCGCAAGGGTGGGATGCGCGTGGCAGGTACGGGCGAGATCCTCCGCCGAGCCGCCGAACTCCATCAGCACCGCCACCTCATGGATGAGCTCGCCCGCCATGGTGCCGACGATGTGACATCCCAGCACCCGGTCCGTTCTGGCATCAGCCAGGATCTTCACGAAGCCGTCAGTGGTCTGGTTGGCCTTGGCCCGGCCATTGGCGAGGAACAGGAACTTCCCCACCTTGTAGTTGATGCCGGCAGACTTCAGATCGTCTTCGGTCTGGCCCACCGCGGCGACCTCCGGGCTTGTATAGACAACGCCAGGGATCACCCCGTAGTTGACGTGGCCAGCCTGACCCGCGAGGATCTCGGCGAGGGCAATGCCCTCATCCTCGGCCTTGTGGGCCAGCATGGGTCCCCGGATAACGTCGCCGATGGCATGAATGCCAGGCACGCTGGTGGCATAGTGGTCGTCAACCTCGATACGACCCCT
>JAPLOT010000015.1 GCA_026400595.1 Alphaproteobacteria bacterium
GCGCTCGGCACCTCCGAGGAGACCATCGAACGCGCCGAGAAGAAGGGCCATGCGCTGGGCCTCTATGCCCGCCATCCCTTCCGCAAGGATGTGCGGCTGCCGGTCTATGCCGCGAACTTCGTGCTCATGGGCTATGGCGAGGGCGCCATCTTCGGCTGCCCCGCGCATGACCAGCGCGACCTCGATTTCGCCCGCAAGTACGATCTGCCGGTGCTGCCGGTTGTGGCGCCGAAGGGCACCGATCCGGCGAGCTTCATTGTGGGCAGCGAGGCGTTCATCGAGAAGGAAGGCGACAACACCGTCCTCATCAATTCCGATTTCCTTAACGGGATGAGCGTGCCCGCGGCCAAGGCCGAGATCGCGAAGCGCATGGAGGCGATGGGCATCGGCGAGCGCCGCGTGAACTTCCGCCTGCGCGACTGGGGCGTGTCGCGCCAGCGCTACTGGGGCTGCCCCATTCCGGTGATCCACTGCGCCACCTGCGGCATCGTGCCGGTGCCGAAAGACCAGCTGCCGGTGACGCTGCCCGAGGATGCCAGCTTCGACAAGCCGGGCAATCCGCTGGAACACCACCCGACCTGGAAGCATGTCGCCTGCCCCTCCTGCGGCAAGCCTGCAAAGCGCGAGACCGACACCTTCGACACCTTCATCGACTCGTCCTGGTACTATGCGCGCTTCTGCTCGCCCCACGCCGATGTGCCGGTAGCGCCCGAGGCCGCGCGCTACTGGATGAGCGTCGACCAGTATATCGGCGGCGTCGAGCACGCGATCCTGCATCTGCTCTATTCGCGCTTCTATGCCCGGGCCATGACGGCCACCGGATATCTCGACGTGAAGGAGCCCTTCGACAGCCTCTTTACCCAGGGCATGGTCATCCATGAAACCTTCCGTACACTGAATGGCGAGTGGGTTCTCCCGGCCGACGCCGTGAGCCATGACGGCAAGTGGGTGCATGCGAAGACTGGCGAGCCGCTGGAAGTGGGCGGCGTCGAGAAGATGTCGAAGTCGAAGAAGAACGTGGTCGACCCCGACGAGATCATCGCCCGCTTCGGCGCCGACACGGCGCGCTGGTTCATGCTCTCCGACACGCCGCCCGAGCGCGATATCGAGTGGACCGAAGCCGGCGCCGAGGGCGCCTGGCGCTTCACCCAGCGCATCTGGCGCCTGGTCAACGATGCGGCCGCCCAGGCCGGCGGCAGCGATGCGGCGGCCAGCCTCGAGCTGCGCCGCGCCGCCCACAAGGCGCTGACGGCCGTGACCGAGGATCTTGAGGCGCTGCGCTTCAACCGGGCCATCGCCCGTATCTATGAACTGGCCAATGCGCTGGGCCATGCCATGGGCAGGGCCGAGGCTGCGGCGCTTCGCGAGGCCGCAGAGTTCCTCGTGCTGATGTCGGCGCCGATGATGCCGCATCTGGCCGAAGAGTGCTGGCAGGCGCTGGGTCACACAAAGGCGGTGGTCGACACGCCTTGGCCCAAGGCGGACCCAGCTTTGGTGGCGGACGACACGGTCACCATCGCCGTACAGGTCAACGGCAAGCGCCGCGACGAGGTGACCGTCGCCAAGGATCTCGACGCCAAGGCGGTGGAAGCCCTTGTCCTGAAACTCGACTCGGTCGCCCGTGCGCTGGAGGGACGCCCCGTCAAGAAAGTGATTGTGGTGCCCGGCCGGATCGCCAATATTGTCGGATGATGCGCAAGAAGCCCGCAGTCCTGATCGTTGTTGCAGCGCTGCTCCTGGCAGGCTGCGGCTATCGTCCGCTCTACTCGTCGTCAGCCGAGAATCAGGGCGTTGCGACGATCATGGCGAGCGTCGAGATCCCGGAAGCCGAGACACGGGTGGGCCAGATCATCCGCAATGACCTGATCTCGGCCATGCGGCCGGGGAATGACGGCGCGGGCGACCGCTATCTCCTCAACATCACACCGGTGATGAAGACCACCGAGGTGATCGACAGGAAGCAGCCGTCGACGACGCGCGAATCGGTCCGGCTCACGGTCGCCTATGAACTGATCGACCAGCAGACCGGGCAGATGATCCACAGCGGCAAGACCTTCTCGCAGGTCTCCTTCGACGTGGTGCGCCAGCCCTTCGCCGATACCCAGGCCGAGAACAATGCGATGGAACGCGCGGCCCATGAGGTGAGCGGCGATATCCGGATGCGGATTGCCGCCTTCTTCGCCACCCGCGCATGACGGCAATCAGGCCCCAGGGCCTCGAGGGGTTTCTGCGCAAGCCGGACCCTGCGGTGGGAATCCTGCTGATCTACGGCGACGAGTATGCGGCGATCCGCGATCTCGCGGCACGCGCCGTGAAACAGGTGGCAGGCAGCCTCGACGACCCCTTCACCGTGGTGCGGCTGGATGACGGGGCGCTCGCCTCCGATCCCGCGCGCCTGGCGGACGAGATGCAGTCGATTTCCATGTTCGGCGGCCGCCGGGCGATCTGGGTGCGAGAGGCGGGCGACGCCTTCCTGCGCGCAGCGGAGCCCGTGCTGGATGGCCGGGCCAGCGGCAATCTCATCATCGCCGAGGCCGGCGCGCTCGCCAAGTCTTCGGCCCTCCGCAACGCCCTGGAACAGAGCCCTCGCGCCCTGATCCTGCCGGTCTACGAGGCCGATGACGCCGATATCTCGAGCATGATCGAGCAGACGCTCTCCAAGGCCGGTCTCGCCATCGATCCGGACGCCAAGTTCCTCCTCATGGAGCGCGTGGGCACCGCCCGCGCCCTGATGCAGCGGGAGCTGGAGAAGCTGGCGCTCTATGCCTTGGGGCAGGACCGCATCGGTTTGGCCGATGTCGAGGCCAGCTGCAGCGGCGGAGCCGAGTTCGAGACGGGAGACCTGGCGGATGCCATGTTTGCCGGCGAGATCGAGGACAGCGACCGCATGTTCAGCGTCCTGATCCAGTCCGGGGTTGACGCCGGCCGGCTTCTGGGCGCTGCCCATCTCCACGCCCTGAAGCTGCAGGATCTTCGCCTGGCCATCGACGCCGGAAACCGGATGGAACAGGTGCTGCGCAGCGCGCGTCCGCCGATCTTCTTCAAGCGCATGCCCGCCTTCCAGCTGCAGCTGGGCCTCTGGCCGCTCGCCAATCTCATGCAGGCGTCGACGACACTTGCCGCGGCCGTGACCCAGGCCCGCCTCAATGCCTCGCTGGCGGAGGCCATTGCCAACCGGGCCGTACTGGCGGTGGCGCGCAACGCCCGGGCCCTGGCGGCCGACCGGCGCTGAGCCTCACGACGGATCGACCAGCGCACCGTAGTGGCGGATGACCTTGCCCGCCACGGCATGGGCCTTGCGGGCCGCGGCTTCCGGGCTCTCGCCCGTCAAGCGGGCGGCAAGATAGGTCCCGTTGAAGCTGTCACCTGCGCCGGTCGTGTCCACGGGAGCCACGACTTCGTCCGGGGGGACGGCGACAACCTTGCCTCCCCAAACGACATGCGCCGGACCTCCGCCCGCCCTGACGACAACTTCTTTGCACCCATATTTTTTGTATCGACTCAAAACTTCTTCCGCAGAGGTCTCGCCAAAGAGTTCCGATTCATCGGGAATGGTTGGAAGCGAAATCGTAGCGACTCGCGCCGTATCTTCAATTGCTGCTCGCAGCTCTTGCGCATTTGGCCAGAGACGCACCCTGATATTGCTGTCAAAGCCCACCATCTTCCCCGCGGCCTTGGCCCGCGCGAGGCCGTCGAGCAGGGTCCGCCGCCGATCCGGCGCCAGAATGGCCAGGGTTATTCCGGAAACATAGATCGCATCCGCCTGCGCGAGGGCCGCAGACAGAGCCCCGGCGTCATCCGCCAGCGACCGGGCCGCCGAGGTGTCGCGCCAATAGGTGAAGCTGCGTTCGCCGTTCTCCAGTTCGATCATGTAGAGGCCCGGGGCCCGCCCGGCGAGACGGCGGATATGGCCGGTGCCGATGCCCTGGTCCTGCATGAAGCGCAGCATGCGGCCGCTGACCGCATCGTCCCCGAGGGTGGTGAAATAGTCGACGTCCCAGTCGGCCGGCAAGGCGCGGCGGGCATACCACGCCGTATTGAAACTGTCCCCGGCGAAGCCCTGGCGGAACGAGTCCCCGCCAGTGGAGGCCATTTCGACCATGCATTCGCCGATCGACAGGAATCGCCTGCTCATGCGCGCCTTGCGCTCCCCCCAAGAGCGGCTCCGCCGCCTGCACGCCATGACTGATAACACATCACTGCGCCCCGACAATGCCTCGGCGGAACGCGGGATGAACGCGTTGCAAGGCGGCCGTCGCGGCGCCCGGCATGAAATCGGCAGCCTGATCCCCCTCAGCCGGCACAAATGCCGGCACAGAGGTTGAAACGCCTGCCTTCACCTTGTTCAGGCGCTCAGATTCCCCCAGGCGGCAGCCCCGAGAATGGGCCCGACCTTGCCCTTCTGCAGCAGCGCCAC
>JAPLOT010000508.1 GCA_026400595.1 Alphaproteobacteria bacterium
AGGCATCGCAGGTCAGAGCTTCGGCGCCTGGGCCGCGCATGGCGTGACGCTGGATCTCACCGGCGAGGCCAACGACTATGTCGGCAAGGGCCTGTCGGGTGGCAAGATCATCGTCAAGCCGCATGCCAAGATCGGCTTCGCACCGGAGAAGTCGATCATCGTCGGCAACACCGTGCTTTACGGCGCCATCACCGGCGAATGCTATTTCCGCGGCGTGGCCGGCGAGCGCTTCGCGGTGCGGAACTCCGGCGCGGTCGCGGTGGTGGAGGGCGTGGGCGACCATGGCTGCGAATACATGACCGGCGGCTGCGTGCTGGTGATCGGCGAAACGGGGCGCAACTTCGCGGCCGGCATGTCGGGCGGCGTCGCCTATGTGCTGGACGAGGCCGGCGACTTCGCCAAGCGCTGCAACCTGGCGATGGTCGATCTTCAGCCGGTCCCGGCCGAGGACGCGACGCTCGAGAAATTCCATCATGCGGCGGGCGACCTGCACAACCACGGCCTCGTCGACGTCACCTCGCAGATGGACCGCCATGATGCCGAACGCGTGCGCGAGCTGCTGACGCGCCATCTCAAGTACACGGGATCGGAGCGCGCCCGCATGATCCTCGACAACTGGCAGGCCTACCTGCCGATGTTCGTGAAGGTCATGCCGGTCGAATATGCGCGGGCATTGCAGGAACTCGAAAAGGCGCAGGCCGACAGCGACGGCATGACCATCGGCGTGAAGAGGAGTGCATAGTCATGGGCAAAGTCACAGGCTTTCTCGAGATCGAGCGCCAGGATCGCACCTACACGCCGGCGGCCGACCGGCTGCGGCATTACAAGGAATTCGTGATTCCGCTGTCGGAAGAGGCGACCCGCAACCAGGCGGCGCGCTGCATGAACTGCGGCATTCCATACTGTCACAACGGCTGTCCGGTGAACAACCAGATCCCGGACTGGAATGACCTCGTCTACACCGGCAACTGGGAAGAGGCCTCGCGCAACCTGCACTCCACCAACAATTTCCCGGAATTCACCGGCCGCGTCTGCCCGGCCCCCTGCGAGGCCTCCTGCACGCTGAACATCGACGACAATCCGGTGACCATCAAGACGATCGAGTGCGCCATCGTCGACAAGGCCTGGGAGAAGGGCTGGCTGCGGCCCGAGTCCTATCGCGACAAGACCGGCAAGAAGGTGGCGGTGGTGGGTTCCGGTCCTGCCGGTCTCGCCGCGGCCCAGCAGCTGGCCCGGGCCGGGCACACGGTCCATGTTTTCGAGAAGAACCCAAAGGCCGGCGGGTTGTTGCGCTATGGCATCCCTGATTTCAAGATGGAGAAGCACCTGATCGACCGCCGCATCCAGCAGATGGAGGCGGAAGGCGTCACCTTCCATTATGGCACGCATATCGGCGTGACCCAGGACGCAGGCCAGCTCATCGGGAGTTTCGATGCGGTGCTGCTGACGGGCGGATCGGAGAAGCCGCGCGACCTGCCGATTCCGGGCCGCGACCTGGCCGGCATTCACTTTGCGATGGACTTCCTGCCGCAGCAGAACCGCCGCGTCGCCAAGGAATCGCCGCTCGACAACCGTCCCATTCTTGCCGCCGGCAAGCATGTGGTGGTGATCGGCGGCGGCGACACGGGCTCGGACTGCATCGGCACCTCGAACCGCCAGGGCGCGCTGTCGGTGACGCAGCTGGAGGTCATGCCGAAGCCGCCGGAGAAGGAAAACAAGATGCTCACCTGGCCCAACTGGCCATTGAAGATGCGCAACTCCTCGTCGCACCAGGAAGGCGCGGAGCGCGACTTCTCGGTGATGACCAAGTCCTTCTCGGGCCAGAACGGCGAGGTCAAGACGCTGCACTGCGTGCGCGTCGACGGCGCCATGAAGGAAATCCCCGGCAGCGCGTTCGAGATCAAGGCAGACCTGGTGCTGCTGGCCATGGGCTTCGTGCATCCCGTGCATGAGGGATTGCTCAAGTCGCTCGGCGTCAACCTCGATCCGCGCGGGAACGTGGCGGCCAACACCAACGACTATCGCACCAGCATCGACAAGGTCTTCGCGGCCGGCGACATGCGCCGCGGCCAGTCGCTGGTGGTGTGGGCGATCCGCGAGGGCCGGCAGGCAGCGCATTCGGTCGATGCGTTCCTGATGGGCACGAGCGACCTGCCGCGCTGAGAAG
>JAPLOT010000176.1 GCA_026400595.1 Alphaproteobacteria bacterium
GACGGCGCCGGCAGTCGCCTTCGCCCCGCTCTGAAGGACGGTCATGTCGTCGGTTCGTGCCTATGCCATGGCCGGACTTCCCGTCAGCGTGCGCATGCCCGATGACAGGATGCTGGCTTCGCATCTGGCGCGTCTTCTGCCCGAGATCAATCCCTCCGCAGAACAAGGCGAGAGTGTTCTGGTCGAAATGAAGGGGGACTCCGTCTTCCTGGTGACCGGCGAGGGGCTGACGCGATCCTTCACATGTCACGACCCGGTCGACACGGCCTGCGGCGTAACTGCCGGCTTGATCGGCGCCTATGCCATTGCGGTGCAGGACAAGCTCTGCTTTCACGCGGCGGCGCTCATCCGCAAGGGAAAGGCCTATCTCATTCCGGCGACGTACAAGTCGGGCAAGAGCACGTTCTGCGCCGCCTGGATGGCCGCAGGGCACTCCATTGTCACCGACGATGCCGCCATCTTCGATGTGCGCACGAATCATGTGTCGTCCTTCGGAATTCCGTTGCGCCTACGCAACTCGCTTCTGAGGGACGGACCGCAGCCGCTGCGCGACTTCGTGGCCACCAATCTCCTGCTGCGGGGGCCGCGGCTGTCTTACGTCCGGTCGCCCGACTCGGCGTCCTGCGTACCCGGCACCAGCTATCCGCTTGGCGGCTGGGTCTTTCTGGACCGAAAGGTCGGCGCGCAGCCAAGGCTTTCGCGCCTGAAGGCGACGGAATCGCTGAGCCAGATCATCTGGCAGAACTTCGCCCGGCAAATGCCGGCTTCGGATCTGCTGGACGTGCTGCGGGCGGCAGCCACGCAGTTTCCCTGCTTCCGGCTGCAGTATGAGGAATGCATCGACGCCGTGCCGCTGCTGGCGTCTGCCCTTGAACGGCCGGACGAATATGTTCTGCCCGCGCAGCAGAGCGAGGACCTTGGCACCGCCTTCGCGGTGGAAGACGACGGGTCCATCCAGGTGACGGAAACGCCGGGCGGCCTTTATCTTGCCGACGATCGCTATGGGCGCATCTACTTCTTCAATCCGAGTGCTGGCGTGATGTGGAAGCTGGCCGCGGCGGGGCTCGAGATCGACGAGGCCATCGAAGTCCTGGCCGAGGTCTATCGCGGCGAAGCGGCTGGAACACTGGCGCAGGACTACCGTCACTTCCTGGCGGAGATCGAGTCTCTCGGTCTCCTGAACGGGCTGCGTCTACCCGCGTGACATCCGTCCGCCGGTCCGCCGTGCCTTTGATCGCATCAGGCGGGGAATGGTCCAGAGACAGGCGCCGGTCAGTCCGAAGCCGATCAACAGCAGGCTGAAGAGATCCGCAAGAGTCGTGCCGAGGGGACTGCGCAGCCAGCCATGCGTGTGGAGTTCCTTGAGGATGGATGGCCAGTAGACATGATGGTCGATCACGGCGCCGCGTGCATCATGCAGCTGCCGCACATGGCTGGTCTTGTCGAAGTAGAAGCTGCTGTTCTTCGGGGCGATCACCAGCAGCGTCCCGGTCGCGATCTGAAAGGCAGGCTTGCCGTGATAGTCCTCGTCCGTCACCTTCTCGACCGGCAGGTCGGGAAAGGCCTGGGCAAACCAGGCGCGTGCAGCGGCCTCGTCGCTGAGGCGGCCGGGCTGGTCCTCACGCCACAGCATGTCCACCTCGTCGCTCCCGAAGAGGAAGGCCAGGTCCTGCTCATGATTGAGATAGAATCCGGTCAGTCCGAAGAGCAGCACCCAGGGAATGACGAGGACCCCGATCCAGCCATGGATGGTGCGAAGGAAGCGCAGCGCGATCATGACGTCAGACCGCCTTGCGCTGGGCATAGCCCAGCGTTGCGTTGAGACTGTCGAGCAGCGCCAGCGCCGCATCCGGGATGACGGTACCGGGCGGAAACACGGCCGCCGCGCCCATGTCGCGCAAGGTCTGCACGTCCTGCGGGGGGATCACGCCGCCCACCACGACCATGATGTCGGGCCGTCCCGCCTTGTCCAGCGCTGCCTTGAGTTCCGGCACCAGCGTGAGGTGCCCGGCGGTAAGCGTCGAGACGCCGACCACATGCACGCGGTTCTTCACCGCCTGTTCGGCCACCTCCTGCGGCGTGGCAAAGAGGGCCCCGATCTTCACCTCGAAGCCGATGTCGCTGAAGGCCGAGGCGATCACTTTCTGCCCGCGGTCGTGGCCATCCTGGCCCATCTTGGCGACGAGGATTGCCGGCCGCCGGCCATCGGCCTCGCGGAAGGCGGCGACTGCATGCCTGGCACGCTCGATCTTGTGCTTGTCTCGCGGTGTCGCGGCGTAGATTCCCTTCACCGCGCGGATCGCCGGCGTGTGGCGGGTCCAGACGCGTTCGAGGGCCAGGGAGATTTCGCCGACCGTTGCCTTGGCCCGGGCCGCATCCACCGCCGCGGCGAGGAGGTTGCCGTTGCCGGTCTGCGCCACGTCGGAGAGGCGCGCCAGCATTGTCTCGGTCTCGGATCCGTTCCGCTCCTTGCGCAGCCGCGTCAGCTTCTCGATCTGCCGCGCCCGCACGGCGGCGATATCGACCTTGAGAATGTCGATCTTGGCATCCTCCTGCACCGGGTAGGTGTTGACGCCGATCACCGCCTGCTCGCCCGTGTCGATACGCGCCTGGGTGCGGGCTGCGGCCTCTTCGATACGCGACTTCGGAACGCCGGCCTCGATGGCCTTGGCCATGCCGCCCATCTTCTCGATCTCTTCGATGTGACGCCATGCACGTGCCGCCAGGTCGGCGGTGAGGCGCTCGACGAAATAGCTTCCGCCCCAGGGGTCGATCATACGGCAGGTGCCCGCCTCCTGCTGCAGGAAGAGCTGCGTGTTGCGCGCGATGCGGGCCGAGAAATCGGTGGGCAGCGCCAGCGCCTCGTCCAGCGAATTGGTGTGCAGCGACTGGGTGCCACCCTGCGTCGCGGCCATCGCCTCGATGCAGGTGCGTGTCACGTTGTTGAAGACATCCTGCGCCGCGAGGCTCCAGCCGCTCGTCTGGCAATGCGTGCGAAGGCTGAGCGAGCGCTCGTCCTTCGGGTCGAACTGGCGGATCAGCTTGGCCCAGATCATGCGGGCCGCGCGCATCTTTGCCACTTCCATGAAGAAGTTCATGCCGATGGCCCAGAAGAACGACAGCCGCGGCGCAAACCTGTCGATCGGCAGGCCTGCGGCCACGCCGGCACGCGCATATTCCAGCCCGTCGGCCAGCGTATAGCCAAGTTCGAGATCCGCCGTCGCACCCGCTTCCTGCATGTGATAGCCGGAGATCGAGATCGAGTTGAACTTCGGCATGCGCTCGGAAGTGTATCTGAAGATGTCGGAGACGATCCGCATCGACGCGGCGGGCGGATAGATGAAGGTGTTCCGCACCATGAATTCCTTGAGGATGTCGTTCTGGATGGTGCCGGCGAGCTTTTCCGGCGGCACGCCCTGTTCCTCGCCCGCGACGATGTAGAGCGCCATCACCGGCAGCACCGCACCGTTCATGGTCATGGACACGGTCATCTGGTCCAGCGGAATTCCGTCGAAGAGCGTCCGCATGTCATAGATCGAGTCGATCGCCACGCCCGCCATGCCGACATCGCCCGCCACGCGGGGATGGTCCGAATCATATCCGCGATGGGTGGCGAGATCGAAGGCGATCGACAGGCCCATCTGCCCGGCAGCCAGGTTCCGGCGGTAGAAGGCATTGGAATCCTCCGCGGTGGAGAATCCGGCATACTGCCGGATGGTCCAGGGCTGCGTGGTGTACATTGTGGGGTAAGGACCGCGCAGGAAGGGCGCGGCACCAGGCCAGCTGTGGAGGAAGTCGATGCCCACCATGTCCTCCGGCCAGTAGCAGGTCTTCACCGTCAGGCCTTCGGGCGTCAGCCAGTCGTGGCCGGGACGCGATGAGACGGTTTCGTTTTCGAAGCGAATGGCGCGGAAGTCCGGGATGCGACTCATGCCAGCGCTTCCACTTCAGCTGGATACTCCGCTGGCAGACGATAGGCCTCGGTGCCGATCACCGGCAGCACGTCCTTCCGTCCGGGGTCGGGCTTCGGCCAGACGCCCCGCTCCGTGGCCTGGAAGATGCCCCAGGCCTTCTCGCAAAGACCCTGCGTGTAGGTTTCGATGTAGCCGGCGCCTGATGCCGGATCGTTCACGCGCCAGAGACTGGATTCGGCGCCGAGCACGTTCTGCACATTGCGCGCCACGCGGCGCGAGAAGCCGTTGGGCAGGCCCTGCTTCAGCGAGAAGGGGAGCACGGTGATCGAATCGACGCCACCGAGGCTTGCGCCGAAGACGGCGGCCGTGGCGCGCAGGATGTTGGTATGCGGATCGAGGCTCGCCATCATGCGCCAGCACGTCTCGGCATGAAGCCTGAGCGGCGCATCGGCAAGACCGGCGGCCTTCAGCACGCGAGCCCAGAGCAGCCGCATGGCGCGGAACTTCGCCAGCGTCGCGAACATGTCCTGGCTCGCGGCGAGGGTCACGCTGATGGCGCGGACCAGATAGGCATCGTTGAAGCTGTCGAGCCTGCGCAGGTAGCCCACGGCCTCTCCAAGCACGGCGCCCAGCTCTTCCGCATCGGTCGCACCGGCCTCGTGCCAATGGCGCCCATCGGCATCGACGAAAGGACCGACGAAGCCGCGTTTGGCGAGCGCCTCGGCGGCCTGCGTATCCTTCAGGCCAAAGCAGAGATCCAGCCGTTCGGGGTCCAGCGGCTGGCTTTCAATAAGCTTGGCCAGCGTCGTGGCGCCGCCGCCCTCGAGCCGCAGGGCGATGGCATGCAGGTGAATGTCATGCAGGATGCGGGGCAGGGCATCCATGTCCAGGCCGAAGCCCCGCGCCGTGGCACTCCCGCGCGCCACCAGCGTCAGCCCGGTTGCGCCATTGGCGAGGTCATCGAGCGCCTGGAGATTGGCCTTGTGAGGGTCGGGATGGTCGGCGCGCTGGCTGATTGTCCAAGGCTGCGCGAAAGGCCGCCCGGCACGCGGTCCAGGCTGTTGTCCGTAGAGCGGCTCCAGCCGGAGTCCATCCGCCGACGTGTTGACCAGGCGCGATTCGAAGCTGTCACCCTTCAGCACCGTCGCAACGCGCCTCAACCAGTCGGCGCGGTCAAGGGCCGGGAACTCGGCCGCCAGGGTCAATTCGGTCATGGGCCTGTCATCCGCTTTGCGTTGCAGCATGTGTAGCGAAGCCGCAGGACCGGCGCAAACCGCCCTTGGTCTAAGGTCGGGCAGCGACGATGGCGACGCCGTCCTCGATCCGGTCACTGGGATGCAGGATCACGGCCTCTCCGGCGGCCAGCCCCTCCCGGACCTCGGCAAATGCATCGTTACGTTCGCCGATGGTGATCAGCCGCAGGCGAGCGCGCCCGCCCTCCGCCACGAAGACAGCCCAGCGGTCACCCTGGCGGAACAGGGCGGCGATCGGCACCGCCAGAATGTCGTCGCCCTGCCAGAGGTCGATCCGGACAACGACCCGGAAGCCATGCCCGAGGCGCTCCCAGGCCTGGTGAGGTCCGTCGAGGCCAAGCACGACGTTCACACGCTGTTCCTCGATGCCGAGGGCCGAGACCTTGGTTTCGGCCGAAGGGTCGATGCGCACGACATGCGCGGGAAGCGGATCTCCACCCCAGCCGAGGATTTCGGCTCCGGCGCCCGGCGCGATCCGGACGGCATCGCGCGACAGGATGTCCGCCACGATCTCGAGATCGTCGGGATCGCCGATCTCGACCAGCGGGGTTCCCGCCGGCACAACCTGCTCGCTTTCCGTCAGCACGCGCAGCACCCGGCCCGAGACGGGCGCTCTGACTTCCACGCAGCATTGGCCGTCGCCCTGCGGCCGCAGGCCCTGCGAGAGGGCCGCCTCCGCGCTTTCGAGCTCCCGTCGCCGAACCATCTGTGCGGCGCGCGCGCTTTCGACGGCCGCCAGTGCCGTATCCACATCGAGCCGCGCCTTCTCGAGAGACCGGGGCGAGATCGTTCCGCGTTCGGCCAACGTCTCGGCGCGCTGAAGCTCGCTGCGCATGAAGGAGAGCTGCGCCTCCGCCTGGCGAAGCTGGGCGAGGCTCAGGTCCACGCCTGCCTGCGCGGCTGCGACCGTCGCTTCGGCGATGCGCAGCGCCCGCGAATCGAGAAGCGTGGGTGTCACCGGCCGCAGTGTCGCGACGATGGTCTTGCCCGCCTCAACCGCATCGCCTGACATGAGATCGACGCGCATCATCTGCCCGAGGATCGGTGCCGAGACGGTGAAGACATCGCGGATTCGGCTCTTGCCCTCGTCTTCCACCACCATCTTGAGCGTCTGCCGCGCGAGGACCGCCGTCTCGACCGCGACGGGACGGGGCCACAAGGCCCAGGCCGCCGCTGTGAGCACGGTCAGCAGTATTGCGATGCCTGCAATGCGCCGCAGCATCTTCATTCCCTCGTCTTCAGCACTTGTACCATATCCAGCCGGTCGACGCGCCGGCGCACCACCATCGCGGAGAACGCCGCCGCCGCCAGCACCAGCAGGCTCGCCTTGGCATAGACGTCGCGATTGACCACCAGCGGAACCCGATAGAGCTCCGTCGTGAAGCCTTCCACCATCGCGGCGGCGAAGCCGTAACCGATGAGCCAGCCAAGTGGTTGCGCGATGAGCACGATGGCAAGAAGTTCGCCGATCAGCAGCCCCGAGACCTCGCCACGGGTGAAGCCCAGAACCCGCAGGCTCGCCATCTCACGGGCCTGTTCCGACAGCGAGATGCGCGCGAGGTTGTAGACAACGCCGAAGGCGATGATCCCGGCCAGCACGACATAGACGGTCACCATGATCAGGATGTTCTCCGCCAGCGTCTCGCGAAAGCGCTTCAATGCCACATGCTGCAGCGTGATGAAGCTGGCCGTCGGGGTCGCCTTCACGGCAGCGAAGAGCTGGTTCCATGCCGCGCTGTCCACGGCGAGGTGGACGCCGGAGACCCGGTCGCCCTCGCCGAGCATGCGGTTCATGGCGTCGAGTTCCATGATCGCCGAGAGACCGATGTAGCCGGTGATGATGGCTGACACCGGCTGCGTGATCACGCGGCGGTCGCCTTCGAGCAGTTCGATCTCCACGTCGTCGCCGCGGTTGACGCCAAGGATCTCCGCCAGCTGTTGCGACAGCACGATGCCGGTCTCGGGCAATGACACGGGCCGGAGGTCGCCGTCGAGCACGCGGGACAGTTCAGCATCGGCCAGCCGGCCATTGAGCGACAGGCGCCGCTCGACATGCCCATGGCGGATCTTCACCCCGGCCACGCGGAAGGGTTCGCTGCGGAGAACGCCGGGAAGGCGGCTTGCCGCGTACCAGGCCGCCTCCGACTTCGCGGCGGTGAAGGTGATGGTTGCGTCCTGCCGGTCGCTGCGGTGGAAGGTGACGTCGATCATGTGGTCGATGGAGCCGAAGGACCAGAGCGAGCCCACCAGCACGGCGACGGCGAGCGCCATGCCGAGGATGCCGCTGGCGGTGCGAAGGGGAAAGTGGGACAGGTGCCGCATCGAGATGACGCTGGACTGGCGCACCAAACCCGTCAGATCGATGTGGCCGCGAAGGATCTTGCGGTACCGCGGCGGTGCGGGCGGGGCCATGGCCGCGGCCGGCGGCAGCCAGGCGACGGCTGCGACGGCGCGTATCGCGCCGGCCAGCGCGGCCACCACCGTCACCCCGCCGGCAATGGCGTAGACCGCCGGATTTCGGCTGAAAACCAGGAAGGGAAAGCTGAAGAACTTCGCATAGAGGGTCGTGATCCCCGTGCCCAGCCAGGCCCCGGCCACGAAGCCGATGATTATGCCCGCCGCGGCAATCAGCAGAACGAACTCCAGGTAGTGGCGGGCCACGGCCCATGGCCCGTAGCCCATTGCCTTGAGCAGGCCGATCTGCTCGCGTTCGAGCGCCACCAGGCGCGACAGCGTCATGTTGACGAGAAAGGCTGCCACCAGAAGGAAGATCGGCGGCAGGATGCGGCTCATCGACTTCAACTGCTGAAGCTCTGCGTCCAGGAAGGCATGCGAGATCTGGTCCTTGCGCGAATAGGCACCCAGGCCGCCGTAGTCTGCGAGCAGCGTGTCGATGCGATCGATCACTCCTGCGGGCGGCATACCCTGCGTCAGCTTCACGGCCACGCTGTTGAAGGCGCCATCGAGGTCGTAGGCTGCGGCGAGTGCGCGCTGCGGCATCCACAATACGCCGAAGCGCCGGTCATCCGGCATCAGGTCGCCGGGACCCAGCGCGTAGATGTATTCGGGCGACAGCGCCGTTCCCGTAATCCGCACCGCGCGCAGCCGGCCATTGATCAGAACACGGATCGTCGAACCGGCCGTCAGTTGATGGGCCCTGGCGAAGCCTTCGCTGGCGATGGCCTCGTCGTCGGCCTCGGGATCGGGCGCCTGGCCGCTGCGCATGACGAGACGGTTGAGCGTCGGCTCGCGATAGCCGGGCAGCGACACAAGTGTCACGGAAGCCGGCTCGGCCATGTCCGCGATGTCAGCCAGCGCGATCTTCTGGATGCGGGTGTCGACCGAGGCCACGCCGCCGATCGCTGCGATCTCGGTTGCCACGGCCTCGGGGACCCGGGTCGCCGTGGTAAAGACATCGGCAAAGCGGTTGGTCTCGTAGTAGCGTGCCCTGGTGGTCGCGAGCGAGTCATGGGCGCCGGCGCCGAGGATGAGCGTGGCAACGCCCGCCGCCATGACCATGGCGATGGCCAGGGCCTGCGGCCAGAGCCGGATGATGTCGCGCCTGAGCTTGATGTGGAGCGCGCGCATGACTCTACCAGGAAATGGCCGAAGCGGGCTTGCGCCGCGCATTGCGATGTTCCGACGCGATTGCGCCGTTTGCAAACCGCACCACCCGGTCTGCGATCTCCTGGATCGCGGCGTTGTGGGTGATGACGAGCGTGGTCGCTCCGATCTCGGCATTCACGCGCGTCAGGGCTTCGAGCACGCGGATGCCGGTCTTCGAATCCAGTGCGCCCGTGGGCTCGTCGCAGAGCAGCATGTCGGGGCGCTTTGCGATGGCGCGGGCAATGGCCACCCGCTGCTGCTCGCCGCCGGAGAGCTGGGCCGGAAAGTGATCCATGCGATCTTCGAGATCGACGAGCGCCAAGGCCTCCTGCGGCGTCATCGGCTGCCGGGAGATCTCCGTCACCAGTTGCACGTTCTCGCGCGCCGTGAGGCTGGGCACCAGATTGTAGAATTGGAAGATGAAGCCGACGTGATCGCGGCGATAGCGGGTAAGCCCCGCCTCGTCGAGGCGGGTGAGTTCGTGATCCTCGAACCAGGCCTCGCCGGCACTGGCGCGGTCCAGCCCCCCGATGATGTTGAGGAAGGTCGACTTTCCCGAACCCGATGGTCCGAGGATGACGATGAACTCGCCGCGTGACGCGGTGAAGTCCACGCCCCGCAGGGCATGCACTTCGACGTCGCCCGTCCGGTAGACCTTGCCAAGTCCGGTCACGCGGAAGACGGTCTGGGCCGATGGTCGAGGCGCTGTCATGGCCTCCAACCTTAGGGCGCAGCGGCAGCCGCGCCCTTGATTCGGGTCAAGCCTCAGACATAGCCGCTGAGGCCGGGGATCGATCCGGCGACCTGCTTCACAAGGTCATCGCCCGCCTTGGCCTTGGCATAGTCCAGCGTGATGGTCCCCAGCTGCTTGATCTGGTCCATGGAAAGACCGGCTGAGGAGAGCTTGGTCACGGCGGCCAGCGGGCCGCCCATCATGCCGCCGGCCAGCATGCCCAAAAGTCCGCCTGAACTGGCGCCGTCGCCGCCATGCTTGGCCACCAGCGCATCCGCGCCGGGCAGCTTGGCAAAAAGCTCTGCCACCTTGTTCTGGTTGCCCTGGGTCTTGACCAGATTGAGCATGATGCCCAGCGCCTGTTCGGCCCGCTGCGGCGCCAGCCCCGTCGCCGCTGAAATCTTCGTGACCAGTTCGTCCATTGAAAATCCTGCCTAGCATTTGATTGACTTGGCAAAGTATACCAGATTGCATGGGGTCCTAGCCGCAAATTCGGGGAGAACGAAACGTGTCCGACAACGCAATTTTCCTGGGCAAGAGCGAGAAGCCGGAAGAACTCTTCCTGCCCATGGCGAACCGCCACGGCCTGGTCACCGGCGCCACCGGCACCGGCAAGACGGTGACGCTGCAGATCATGGCGGAGGGCTTCTGCAGGATGGGCGTCCCGGTCTTCGCGGCGGACGTGAAGGGCGACCTCTCCGGCATCTGCATGGAAGGCGAGCCCAAGGATTTCCTCATCGAGCGGGCCAAGGCCATCGGCTTCGACGACTATGGCATGGAAGCCACGCCCACGATCTTCTGGGACCTGTTCGGGCAGCAGGGCCACCCCATCCGCACCACCGTCACCGAGATGGGGCCGCTGCTGCTGTCGCGCTTCATGGGCCTCTCGGATGCGCAGGAAGGTGCGCTCAACATCGCTTTCCGCATAGCCGACAAGGAAGGTCTCGCCCTTCTCGATTTGAAGGACCTGCGGGCGCTGCTGAAGGAACTGGGCGAGCGCGGCAAGGAGATCACCACCGAATACGGCAACGTCAACGCACAGACCATCGGTGCCATCCAGCGCCGCCTCGTGGTTCTGGAGGAGCAGGGCGGCAACAGCTTCTTCGGCGAACCCGCTTTGGACATCACCGATCTCATGCGCACCACGCCGAATGGCCGCGGCTACATGAATGTGCTCGCCGCCGACAAGCTGATCAATTCGCCGCAGCTCTATGCCACCTTCCTGCTCTGGCTCATGTCGGAACTCTTCGAGCGCATGCCGGAAGTGGGCGATCCCGAGAAGCCGCGCCTCGTCTTCTTCTTCGACGAAGCTCATCTCCTCTTCGCCGAGGCGCCTGCAGGCTTGCTGCAGAAGATCGAGCAGACGGTGAAGCTGATCCGCTCCAAGGGAGTTGGCATCTATTTCGTCACCCAGAACCCGCTCGATATTCCGGAAAGCGTGCTGGCCCAGATGGGCAACCGCATCCAGCATGCGCTGCGTGCCTATACGCCGCGCGAGCAGAAGGCGGTGCAGACGGCGGCTTCCACCTTCCGTCCCAATCCGGCCTTCAAGACCGTCGAGGTCATCACTCAGCTGGGCAAGGGCGAAGCGCTTGTCTCGGTGCTCGATCTCAAGGGCGTGCCAAGCATGGTGGAACGGACCACGGTCCGACCGCCGTCGAGCCGCATGGGGCCGATCACGCCCGAAGAGCGCCAGAAGATCGTCAAGTCG